>NZ_JAKNRV010000498.1:0-3087 GCF_023072625.1 Pseudomonas emilianonis | reverse complement strand
TTACTGCGTCAAGCCGACGGAGAACGCATACGCGGCCTTGTTGATCGGCCCGCCCAGGTCAACGCACATCATGCCGCCGAGCAGGATGCCGAGCAGCACGGCATTGGTGGTGCCCATCGTGCTGAGGAAGTCGGTCAGGCCGGTGAGTAACCGCGCCACCGGCGGGCCCACCAGGTAGATCATCGCCAGGCCCGTGAACAGGCTCGCCAGCAACGGGATGATCAGGATCGGCTTGAGCGCCTCCAGGCTTTGCGGCAAGCGCACCGCACGACTGATCAGCTTGACGCAGTAACCGGCAAGGAAGCCGGCGAGAATCCCGCCGATAAAGCCCGCGCCCAACGTACCGGCCAACAACCCGCCGATCATGCCGGGCGCAAGCCCAGGCCGGTCGGCAATCGAGTAGGCGATATAGCCGGCCAGCAGCGGCACCATCAGCATGAAGGCCCGGTCACCGACGGTTTTCAGAGCCGCCGCCAGGGTGCCGCTTTCTTCAGAGGCATGAATGCCGAACACTAACGACAAGGCGATCAACAAACCACCCGCCACCACCATCGGCAACATGAACGACACGCCGGTCAGCAGGTGTTTGTAGACCCCGGTTTTTTCCGATTTGGCCACCGCGCCGCTCGCCGCGCTTTCAACGACGCCTTCGGCCAGAGCCTTGTTGAGGGTCGCTTCGGCTTGCTTGAGAGCAATGCCGGTGCCGCAGCGGTAGATCTTCTTGCCGGCAAAGCGCTCGGTGGCGACTTCGATATCCGCCGCCAGCAACACCACGTCGGCCTCGGCAATCGCTTGCGGGCTCAACGGCGTGCGTGCGCCAACCGAACCCTGGGTTTCCACCTGCAACTCATAGCCCAGGCGCTTGGCGGTCTGCTGCAACGCTTCGGCGGCCATGAAGGTGTGCGCTACGCCAGTCGGGCAGGCGGTAATCGCGACAATCCGCGGGGTCTGTTTCGTTGCCACCGGGGCTTGGCTGGCGACATACACCTGAGCCTCTTCGGCGCCACGGCGCAACACGGCCTCGACGTCCTGCAAGGCCTGGGCCGGGGTGCTCTGGAACACGCGCTTGCCGACAAACCGCTGCATCTCCACCGGCGTGCTGCTGACCAGCAACACCCACTCGGCGGCATCGAGCGTGGCCTGGGACAGCTGACGTTCCGGGTGCTGCACGTCCACCACTTCGACGCTGGTGCTCCAACCCTGGCGCTGCGCGGCGGCGTCGAGCAAACGGGCGCACAGCACACTGGTGACCATGCCGTTCGGGCAGGCGGTAACAATGGCTAAATTCATCACAAACCCTCTTATTGTTCTGTCAGCGGGCGCACATGGACGCCGCTTTCAAGACGCGCCAACTGCGCGTCATCGCTGATGCCAAAACCGATCTGCGTGACGGCCATCGCGGCAATTGCCGTGGCGCGGCGCAAGGTCGTTTCGGGCACATCGAAACTGAGCAAACCGTGGAGCATCCCGGCCAGCAGCGAATCGCCTGCGCCGACGGTGCTGGCGACGCTGACCTGCGGCGGCGTAGCGTGCAGCGCCGTGCCGGGGCTGAACCAGTTCACGCCGTCGGCACCGTGGGAAATCACCACATGCTCGATGCCCTCGGCATGCAAACGCTCGGCGGCCTGGGCCTGTTGGTCGACGGAGTCCGTCGGGCAATCCAGGGCCTCGGCGAGTTCTTCGGTATTGGGCTTGATCAACCACGGGCGGGCCTTCAACCCGGCGCGCAGGGCTTCGCCGCTGGTGTCCAGGGCAACTTTTAAGCCGAGGTCTTTCAGTTGCACCAATAAGCCTTGGAACCACAGCGGGCTGACGCCGCGCGGCAAGCTGCCGGCAACCACCACCGCATCGTGCCCTGGGGCAATCAGCGTGAGTTGATTGAGCAACGCTTGCTGTGCCTGCTCAGTGACCTGCGGCCCCGGCGCATTGATGTCGGTGACGCGGCCACCGTGTTCGGCAATCTTGATATTGCTGCGGGTCTCGCCGGGCACGCGGATGAACGCATCGGCAAACCCACGGCGAGCGATCAGCGCCTCAAAGGCCTGGGGGTTGTCCTCGCCGAGGAAACCGCCGACGGTGACGTGATGGCCGAGGTCAGCCAGCACTTGGGCGACATTCACGCCCTTGCCGGCGGCGTGGGTCAGCATCGTCTCACTGCGATTGACTTCACCGGGTTCCAGGCGCGCCAGGCGTACCGTGAGGTCCAACGCCGGGTTCAGCGTCAGGGTCAAAATCCTTGCCATCTACACGGCCTCCACAAGGGCTCGCACTTCGGCGGGCGAACCCACCGCGAGTGCTTGTTGGGCCAGGCTCTGGGCCTCGCTCAGACTGAATTCACGCACCCGCGCCTTCACTTCAGGAATGCTGCGGGCCGACACGCTCAACTCATCCACGCCGAGGCCGATCAGCACCGGCACCGCCAGCGGGTCGGCGGCCAGCTCACCGCACACGCCGACCCATTTGCCATGGGCATGGGCGGCGCGCACGGTGATGTCGATCAGTTGCAACACGGCGGGGTGCAGGCCATCGGCCTGGGCCGACAGCGTCGGGTGGCCACGGTCGATGGCCAGGGTGTACTGGGTCAGGTCGTTGGTACCAACGCTGAAGAAATCGACCTCCTTGGCCAGCACCGGCGCGAGCAACGCGGCGGACGGCACTTCGATCATGATCCCCAGTTGCAGGTCGGCCACCGGGATTTCCAGGCGCAGGCGCTCGGTCATGTCCCGGGCCGCGCGCCACTCATCGACGCTGCCGACCATCGGAAACATGATGCGCAGCGCCCGGTTATCCGCCGAGCGCAGCAGCGCGCGCAACTGCGCTTCCATGATCTGCGGGCGTTGCAGCGTGAGGCGAATGCCGCGCACGCCGAGGAAGGGGTTTTCTTCCTCGGCGATCGGCCAATACGGCAGCGGTTTGTCGCCACCCACATCGAGGGTGCGGACCACCAACGGGCGACCGCCAAGACCGTCGAGTACGCGGCGGTATTCGGCTTCCTGGGTGGCTTCGTCCGGCGCCTGGGGGTGGGCCATGAAAATCAGTTCGGTGCGCAGCAGGCCAATGCCTTCGGCGCCCTGCTCCACCGCGCTC
>NZ_JAKNRV010000497.1:0-3087 GCF_023072625.1 Pseudomonas emilianonis | reverse complement strand
GTTGCGCCGGACTGAGGGCGTCGGGCTGCAGGTCCTCGACCTCGCCCCGGCAACGTACCAGGCATGCATGGCAACTGCCGGCGCGGCAACTGTAGGGCACAGCGACGCCGGCCTGGTTCAGGGCATCCAACAGGTTGCTGCCGGTGGAGACCGACCAGTGGCGTTCGCCGACGTGCAGTTCAGGCATACAAGGTCTCGGATCAAAAAAGCGTACACAGGGAATCACGCCCGGCAGAGTTTGACCATAGTCGGGTGTATCGGCCACCGTGCCGGGTTATACTGCCGCGCCTTTTTAGCGTCGCGCCAGCATCACTCGGCGTGCCTTGGAAAGGTGGTTTCAGCCGACCGATACACCCCTCTGAAGCCACCTTTATTGAATGTTCCCTTATTAGAGGAGCGCGACTCATGACCGTGATCAAGCAAGACGACCTGATTCAGAGCGTTGCCGACGCCCTGCAATTCATTTCCTACTACCATCCCGTTGACTTCATCCAGGCGATGCACGAAGCCTACCTGCGCGAAGAATCGCCAGCAGCCCGTGACTCCATCGCCCAGATCCTGATCAACTCGCGCATGTGTGCCACCGGCCACCGCCCGATCTGCCAGGACACCGGGATCGTCACCGTGTTCGTGCGCGTAGGCATGGACGTGCGTTGGGACGGCGCCACCATGGGCCTGGACGACATGATCAACGAAGGCGTGCGTCGCGCCTACAACCTGCCGGAAAACGTCCTGCGTGCGTCGATCCTCGCCGATCCGGCGGGCGCGCGTAAAAACACCAAGGACAACACCCCGGCGGTGATCCACTACTCCATCGTCCCGGGTAACACCGTGGAAGTGGATGTGGCCGCCAAGGGCGGTGGTTCCGAGAACAAGTCGAAAATGGCCATGCTCAACCCGTCCGACTCGATCGTCGACTGGGTGCTCAAGACCGTTCCGACCATGGGCGCCGGCTGGTGCCCACCGGGCATGCTCGGCATCGGCATCGGCGGCACCGCCGAGAAAGCCGCCGTCATGGCCAAGGAAGTGTTGATGGAATCCATCGACATCCACGAGCTGAAAAAGCGCGGCCCCTCCAACCGTATCGAAGAGATGCGCCTGGAGCTGTTTGAGAAGGTCAACCAACTGGGTATCGGCGCCCAGGGCCTGGGTGGCCTGACCACCGTGCTCGACGTGAAGATCATGGACTACCCGACCCACGCCGCCTCCCTGCCGGTGTGCATGATCCCCAACTGCGCCGCTACCCGTCACGCGCACTTCGTGCTCGACGGTTCGGGCCCGGCATCGCTGGAAGCACCATCGCTGGACGCCTACCCGGAAATCGTCTGGGAAGCCGGCCCGTCGGCCCGTCGCGTCAACCTCGACACCCTGACCCCGGAAGACGTGCAGAGCTGGAAGCCGGGCGAAACCGTGTTGCTCAACGGCAAGATGCTCACCGGTCGCGACGCCGCGCACAAGCGCATGGTCGAGATGCTGAACAGGGGCGAAACCCTGCCGGTGGACCTCAAGGGTCGCTTCATCTACTACGTCGGCCCGGTTGATCCGGTGCGCGACGAAGTGGTTGGCCCGGCTGGCCCGACCACTGCGACGCGGATGGACAAGTTCACCCGCCAGATCCTCGAGCAAACCGGCCTTTTGGGCATGATCGGCAAATCCGAGCGTGGCCCGACCGCCATCGAAGCGATCAAGGACTACAAGGCCGTGTACCTGATGGCCGTGGGCGGCGCTGCTTACCTGGTGGCGCAAGCCATCAAGAAGTCGCGCGTTGTCGCTTTCGCCGAGCTGGGCATGGAAGCGATCTACGAGTTCGAGGTCAAAGACATGCCAGTCACCGTTGCGGTGGACAGCAAGGGCGAATCCGTCCACATCACCGGTCCTGCCATCTGGCAGAAAAAGATCAGTGAAAGCCTGGCGATAGAAGTGCAGTAAACACTTCTTCGTACCGATAAAGGCGACTGCGGCTACACGGCCCAGTCGCCTTTTTTATGGCGCATGCTATGGTGCCCCCCCCTAATTGCAACTGTTCATCTTCGTATGATCGCGATCACCCGTCCCCTGCGCCTGACCGTCTACTCCCTATTGATCATCGCCGGTGCGGTGCTGGCCGCCGCCTTGGCCACACGCCACGCTGAACGCCAGGCCCTGGTAGACGATGCCGCCCGCGCCAATCAGCAATTAGCGCTGTACGCCAACTCGCTGCACACCCTGATCGAACGCTACCGCGCCCTGCCCGCCGTGCTGGCACTGGATTCGGAAATGATCAGCGCGTTGAAAGGCCCACTGGATGCCGCGACCCAAGACGTGCTCAACCGTAAACTGGAACGTATCAACGGCGCCGCGCAGTCCTCCACATTGGAACTGATGGACCGCACCGGCCTGGCCGTGGCCGCCAGCAACTGGAACCTGCCGAGCAGTTACGTCGGACACAACTACGCGTTCCGGCCGTATTTCAGGCAGACGTTGAGCCAGGGCACCGGGCGCTTTTATGCGGTCGGGGTGACCACCGGCGTGCCGGGGTATTTCCTTTCCAGCGCGGTGCTCGATGAACACGAGCAGTTCCTCGGCGCCATGGTGGTCAAGCTGGAATTCCCCGAACTCGAGCGTGAGTGGGCCCAGGGTAACGACCTGCTGCTGGTCAGCGACGCCCGCGGTATCGTGTTTATCGCCAATCAGCCGGGCTGGCGTTATCGCAACCTGCGCCCGTTGTCGGCTAGCGACCTGGCCGAACTACAGGCCACCCGTCAATACGACAAGAAACAATTGCAGCCGCTGGAGACCCAGGCCCTGCAACGTTTCGACGAAAACAGCCACCTGATGCGCGTCAACGGCCCCGATGGCAACGCCAATTACATCTGGGAATCCCTGCCGCTGAAGGCCGAAGGCTGGACCTTGCACCTGCTGCGCAAACCTCAGTTCCCCTTCGAAGACCAACGCAACGCCGGCCTCGCTGCCGCCGGTTCGTGGTTGGCGCTGGTGTTTCTGGTGCTGTTTCTGACCCAACGCTGGCGTCTGGCCCGGATGCGCCAGCGCAGCCGCGAAGAGCTCGAACAGCTGGTCGAGGAGCGCACCCAGGCGCTGCGCACGGCC
>NZ_JAKNRV010000496.1:0-3099 GCF_023072625.1 Pseudomonas emilianonis | reverse complement strand
CGGCGCGGCGTGCGCCAGGGCGCTGGCGGCAAGCACCAGCGCGCCACAACCAGCAATCACGGACTTGGGCATTTTCATCGGGAATTCCTCAGGGCACGCATACAAAAAAGGGATTTCGAACACGGTTCGAAATCCCTTGGTCTTGCTGTTTAGGCCACGGTTTTGCGGGTTGATTCCTCTGTATCAGGAACTTTACCTACCGTATACGAGGCGCTTACTTACGTGCGTTACGGACACCTGCTGACAGCGCTGCACATAGGCTCAGCACGCCGTCGATGGCTTGCTGGTCATTGCTGGCGTTGGCGATTTGATCGATCAGCGCCGAACCCACCACCACACCATCGGCCAAACGTGCGATGGCGGCCGCTTGCTCCGGCGTGCGGATACCAAAACCGATGCTGATCGGCAGGTCGGTATGGCGACGCAGGCGGGTCACGGCTTCTTCGACGTGTTCCAGGGTGGCGGCACCGGCACCGGTCACACCGGCCACCGACACGTAGTACACAAAGCCCGAGCTGCCATTGAGCACGGTCGGCAGGCGCACGTCGTCGGTGGTTGGCGTGGTCAGGCGGATAAAGTCGATACCGGCGGCCTGGGCCGGGTCGCACAGCTCGCCGTTATGCTCGGGCGGCAGGTCGACCACGATCAGGCCGTCGACGCCGGCTTCCTTGGCATCGGCAATAAATTGCGGCACGCCGTATTTGTGGATCGGGTTGAAGTAACCCATCAGCACCAGCGGGGTGTCGCTGTTGTCCTTGCGGAACTCGCGCACCATCTGCAGGGTTTTGGCCAGGTTCTGCTTGGCTTCCAGCGCACGGATGTTGGCCAGTTGAATGGCTGGGCCGTCGGCCATCGGGTCGGTGAAGGGCATGCCCAACTCGATCACATCGGCGCCGGCAGCGGGCAAGCCCTTGAGGATCGCCAGCGAGGTGTCATAGCCTGGGTCGCCGGCGGTGACGAAGGTCACCAGGGCGGCGCGGTTTTGTTCCTTGAGTTGCGCAAAGCGGGTTTGCAGGCGGCTCATTTAGTGTTTCTCCTGCTGGGACTGTTCCATGTGGTGCATCACGGTCTGCATGTCTTTGTCGCCACGGCCGGACAAGTTCACCACCATCAGGTGATCTTTCGGCAGGGCCGGTGCGCGTTTGAATACTTCGGCAAGGGCGTGGGCAGTTTCCAGTGCGGGAATAATCCCTTCCAGGCGGCAGCATTTGTGGAACGCTTCCAGGGCTTCGTGGTCAGTCACCGACGTGTACTGGGCGCGGCCGATGTCATGCAACCAGGCGTGTTCCGGGCCGATGCCGGGGTAGTCGAGGCCGGCGGAAATCGAGTGGGCGTCGATGATCTGGCCGTCGTCGTCCTGCAGCAGGAAGGTACGGTTGCCGTGCAGCACACCTGGTACGCCGCCGTTGAGGCTGGCGGCATGCTTGCCGGTTTCGATGCCATAGCCTGCCGCTTCAACGCCGATGATTTCGACGCTGGTGTCATTCAGGAACGGGTGGAACAGGCCCATGGCGTTCGAGCCACCGCCGATACACGCCACCAGGCTGTCCGGCAGGCGACCTTCCTGGGCTTGCATCTGGTCACGGGTTTCCTTGCCGATCACTGCCTGGAAGTCGCGCACCATTGCAGGGTACGGGTGCGGGCCAGCCACGGTGCCGATCAGGTAGAAGGTGTCATCAACGTTGGTCACCCAGTCGCGCAGGGCTTCGTTCATCGCGTCTTTGAGCGTGCCGGTGCCGGACACTACCGGGATCACTTTGGCGCCCAACAGCTTCATGCGGAACACGTTGGCCTGTTGGCGCTCGATGTCGGTGGTGCCCATGTAGATCACGCAGTCGAGGCCGAAGCGCGCAGCCACGGTGGCGGTGGCCACACCGTGCATGCCGGCGCCGGTCTCGGCGATGATGCGTTTCTTGCCCATGCGCCGCGCGAGCAGGATCTGGCCGATGCAGTTGTTGATCTTGTGCGCGCCGGTGTGGTTCAGCTCTTCGCGCTTGAGGTAAATCTTGGCGCCGCCGCAGAACTCCGTCAGCCGCTCAGCGAAATACAGCGGGCTTGGTCGACCGACGTAGTCGCGCTGGAAGTAAGCCAATTCTTCGTTGAACGCAGGATCAATCTTGGCCGCTTCGTATTCGCGGGCCAGTTCGAGGACCAACGGCATCAGGGTTTCGGCGACGTAGCGGCCGCCGAATGCGCCAAACAGGCCGTTGGCGTCAGGGCCGTTGCGTAGATCGGTCTGGGACTGAGTCATGGGACGCTCCAGGAAAAGAATTCGGGTGGGAAGCAATGACGGTCACTCTACCCCTGACGTTCGGTGCTGAAAACCGATAAGATCGCCGTAACCTGTCAGGAAAACTCACAGATGAGCCGAGACCTTCCGCCCCTTAACGCCCTGCGCGCATTCGAAGCCACGGCCCGCCTCAACAGCGTGAGCCAGGCGGCTGAGCAGTTGCACGTCACCCATGGCGCTGTGAGCCGCCAGCTTAAAGTGCTGGAAGAACATTTGGGTGTCAGCCTGTTCGTCAAGGAAGGACGCGGCCTCAAACTCACAGATGCCGGCGTGCGTCTGCGCGATGCGAGTGCCGAGGCGTTCGAGCGCTTGCGCGACGTGTGCGCAGAAATCACCCAAAGCAGCGCCGATGCACCGTTCGTCCTCGGCTGTTCGGGCAGTTTGCTGGCGCGGTGGTTTATTCCGCGCCTGGGCCGCTTGAATGCCGACCTGCCCGATCTGCGCCTGCACCTGTCGGCAGGCGAAGGTGACCTGGACCCCCGCCGCCCTGGTCTGGACGCGCTGCTGCTGTTCGCCGAACCCCCGTGGCCAGCGGATATGCAGGTGTACGAGCTGGCCAGCGAGCGTATCGGCCCGGTCATGAGCCCGCGTTTCGCCGGTTACGAGCGCTTGCGCGACGCCCCGGCTGCGGCGCTGTGTGGCGAAGCGCTGTTGCACACCACGTCACGCCCGCAGGCCTGGCCCAGTTGGGCGCAGCAACACGGGATCGAGCCCGGCACGTTGAAACACGGCCAGGGTTTTGAGCATTTGTACTACTTGCTGGAAGCGGCGGTTGCAGGGCTGGGCGTGGCGATCGCGCCGGAGCCGCT
>NZ_JAKNRV010000495.1:0-3102 GCF_023072625.1 Pseudomonas emilianonis | reverse complement strand
CTGAATTTTGTCGACGCCGATATCCAGGCGGTGGTGCGCGCGCTGTCCCGTGCCACCGGCCAGCAGTTTCTGGACGACCCTCGGGTCAAAGGCAACCTGACCCTGGTCAGCGAAGGCCAGGTGCCCGCGCATCAAGCCTACGACATGCTGCTGGCGGCGCTGCGCATGCAGGGCTTCAGCGTGGTCGACGTCGGCGGGGTGGCGCAGGTGGTGCCGGAAGCCGATGCGAAGTTGCTCGGCGGGCCGATCTACAGCGCCGGCAGCAGCGGCATGCAGACCCGCACCTTTCGCCTGCAATACGAAAACGCGGTGAACCTGATCCCGGTGCTGCGCCCGATCGTCTCGCCGAACAACCCGATCAACGCCTACCCCGGCAACAACAGCATCGTCATCACCGACTACGCGGAAAACCTTGCGCGGGTGGCGCAGATCATCGACGGCATCGACACCCCCAGCGCCATCGACACCGACGTGGTGATGGTGCAGAACGGCATCGCCGTGGACATCGCCGCCATGGTCAGTGAACTCCTGGAAACCCAAGGTGCCGACCAGACCCAGAAGATCAACGTGATCGGTGACCCGCGCTCCAACTCGATCATCATCCGTTCCGGCAGCCCGGAGCGCACCGAGCTGGCGCGCAACCTGATCTACAAACTCGACAATGCCCAGAGCAACCCGAGCAACATGCACGTGGTCTATCTGCGCAACGCCCAGGCGGGCAAGTTGGCGCAGTCGCTGCGTGGCTTACTCACTGGCGAGAGCGAGGCCGGCGTCAGCGACGAGGCGCGGGGCAAACTCAGTGCCATGGGCGGCAATGCCCAGAGCACCCAGGGCAACAGCACCGCGCAGAACAGCAGCGGCACGTCCACCGGCAGCGGCGTGCAGGCCGGGTATGGCCAGGATAAACCGGCGACCGGCAGCAGTCCCGGCAGCAGTCCCGGCAGCGATCAGAACACCGCCTTCAGCGCTGGCGGCGTGACAATCCAGGCCGACGCCACCACCAACACTCTGCTGATCTCCGCGCCGGACCCGCTGTACCGCAACCTGCGCGAAGTGATCGACATGCTCGACCAGCGCCGCGCCCAGGTGGTGATCGAAAGCCTGATCGTCGAAGTCAACGAAGACGACGCCAGCGAATTCGGCGTGCAGTGGCAGGCCGGCAACCTCGGCGGCAAGGGCGGTTTTGGCGGGGTGAACCTGGGGGGCAGCGGGGTGAATGGCACGTCGACCAGCAAGACCAGCATCGATGTGTTGCCCAAGGGCCTGAATATCGGCCTGGTCGATGGCAGCGTCGACATCCCCGGGATCGGCAAGGTGCTCGACCTCAAAGTGCTGGCCCGCGCCTTGAAGAGCAAGGGCGGCACCAACGTGCTGTCGACGCCGAACCTGCTGACCCTGGACAACGAAGCCGCGAGCATTTTTGTCGGGCAGACCATTCCGTTCGTCACCGGCAGCTATGTGACGGGCGGCGGCGGCACCAGCAACAACCCGTTCCAGACCGTGCAGCGCGAAGAAGTGGGGCTCAAGCTCAACGTGCGCCCGCAGATTTCCGAGGGCGGCACGGTGAAGCTGGATATCTACCAGGAAGTCAGCAGCGTGGACGAGCGTGCGTCGGTGGACGCGGGCACGGTGACCAACAAACGCGCGATCGATACCAGCATCCTGTTGGACGACGGGCAGATTATGGTGCTCGGCGGGTTGTTGCAGGACGGCTATAGCCAGAGCAATGACGCGGTGCCGTGGCTGTCGGATATCCCGGGGTTGGGCGCGTTGTTTCGCAACGAAAAGCGCAGTGTGAGCAAGACCAACCTGATGGTGTTTTTGCGGCCCTACATCATTCGCGACAGTGGCGCCGGGCGCAGTATTACGTTGAACCGCTATGAGTTCATGCGCCGCGCCCAGGGTGGCTTGCAGCCGGAGCGCAGTTGGGCGCTGCCGGATGTGCAGGCGCCGCAGTTGCCGTCGGTGGAGAAGGCGATTCCGGGGGCTGGGCCGAGGGCGGTGATCAGGGCGGTGCCGGCTCGTGATTGATGTTGAGCGAGGACATATCCGTTTCTTCGGTAACGGCGGCTTATGGTTCCGCCCTTACGGCGGGTCACTTTGGAAAAGCCCCAAAGTAACCAAAGGGCTCTTGCCCCACCACTCGGCACCTCGCCTAGGCTCGGTGTGCCCGAACGCAGGCTTGAATCCGTGGGCCGCCGTCATGGGCCATCCTTGGCCCAGGACGGCTAACCCGGCGTCCTGCCGGGTTACCCACGGATTCAAGCCTGCGTTCGGCCAGCGTGGTTTAACGGGGCGCCTAAGATCAAAAGCAAGATCAAAAGCGGCTCGCTTCGCATCGTGGTTACGCGGGGGGGCGGCGCTTTTTCATGGCTTGGATTTGTGCCACAAAGCTGCTGGAATCAATGCAGTGCCCAGACGGGGGCTGTCGGATTTGACTGAGAACTCCCAGGCACTCACCGCTTCAAAATGTGGGAGGGGGCTTGCCCCCGATAGCAGTGTGTCAGCCAATACATGCATGACTGATCCACCGCTATCGGGGGCAAGCCCCCTCCCACATTTACAGCGCGCGCCAGCTCCCAAAGGGGGAGAGCATATGTTTCCGAGATCAGGTCGGCTACCAGGCCGCCTCGGCTTTGTTTTTGATCTTGATCTTAAGCGCCCCGTAAAACCACGCTGGCCGAACGCAGGTATTACGCAGCGGGTAAACCGGCAGGACGCCGGTTTAGCCGCGCCGGGCCATGGATGGCCCGTCGCGGCGGCCCGCGGAGTAATGCCTGGGTTCGGGCACACCGAGCCTAGGCGAGGTGCCGAGTGGTGGGGCAAGAGCCTTTTGGTTACTTTTGGGCTCTTTCCAAAAGTGACCCGCCGTAAGGGCGGAACCAATAGCCGCCGTTACCGCAGCAACGGATATGTACTCAGTCCATCTAAAGCCAGCGCAAGCGAGCAAATCCTATGAGCCTGCTCCCCTACGCCTGGGCCAAATCCCAGCGCATCCTCCTGCGCCCCGGCGAGGCCGGCATGCGGCTGACCGTCTGCCCGTCGACCCCCGGCTGGTCGATCAGCGAAGTCCAGCGGCAGTTCGGCCAGAGCCAGCTTGAA
>NZ_JAKNRV010000494.1:0-3131 GCF_023072625.1 Pseudomonas emilianonis | reverse complement strand
GTGCGCCTGGCACAAAGTAAGCTCGGCGACCTGGAGCGCTTTAGCGGCGAGACTGCTGTGCAGGCGGCCCAACTGATGGAAGACATCGGCAGCGCCCACGGCCTGCAACGCCTGATCCTGTTCCTGCAACTGCTCGACACCCTCAACAACGCCCCGCCGCCGCAGGTCCAGGCCCTGGCCAGCGCGTGCTATGCGCCGACCCTGGACGCACGCAGCGCCGAGCGTATCAACAAGGCGTTCGACTACCTGATGCGTGAACTGACCGGGGATTTGCGCCTGTCGGTGATCGCCCGGCAACTGGAAATGAGCGAGCCGGGCTTCTCACGCTTCTTCAAGCGCAACACCGGCCATGGTTTTATCGACCTGATGCGCAAGTTCCGCATACAGCGCGCGTGCCGGCTGTTGCTGCAAAGCGAGCTGTCAGTGGCGGCTATCTGCTTTGAAGTGGGCTACGCCAACCTGTCCAATTTCAACCGGCACTTTCGCATCGAGATGCACCAGACACCCAGCGAATATCGACGCGAAACGGCCATGCACCTGTTCAACCGCAGCGAAAAATGACACCGCGTCAATACTGACCGAAAGGTCGATTAATTCTATTTTTTTCAAAGCGATTCAAGCCATTGAGTAAAGTTGGTACAGCCTGTGCAAACGTTTGCGGAACGAACTTGACCGCCAAGTTCACCTCAACCCGAAGAATCGGGTCTAAACCGCGAATGAATAGGGATTTTCAATGCACTCCACCTCAAGGCGTTCCGCTTCCTTTGGTGTCTCCCTGCTACTGAGCGCCGTTACGGGAGTACTCAGCCCGTCCATTCTGGCGCAGGAACAACCCGTCGATGACTCAGCACAGGGCGAAACCCTGAGCCCTGAAGCCAGCCCGACGAAAAAAGGCGCGTACCTGTCGGACTGGTTCAACCAGGACCTGACATTGATCGGCAGCAAAGACATCAGCTTCGGCCCCAAGCCGGCCGATGACGTTTACCTGGAATACGAGTACTTCGGCCGCAAGGGCCCGTTCGAACTGTACGGCTACATCGACGTGCCGAAGATCCTCGGCATCGGTAACAGTAATGACAAAGGTGCGTGGGATCATGGCTCGCCGCTGTTCATGGAGCACGAACCGCGGATCTCCATCGATTACCTGGCCGGGCGCAGCCTGGCGATCGGCCCGTTCAAGGAATGGTATGTGGCCTTTGACTGGATCTACGACCACGGCAGCAACACCGCCAACCGCGCCAACACCTTGTACAGCGGCCTCGGCACCGACATCGATACGCACTCGCGGGTCAACCTGTCCGCGAACTTCTATGGGCGTTACCAGTGGGAAAACTATGGCGCCAGCAACGAATATTCGTGGGACGGTTACCGTGCGCAGATGAAGTACATCGTGCCCATCGACACGTTCGACAACGGCGCCTCGCTGACCTACATCGGCTTCACCAACTACGATTTCGGCTCGGACCTGCACAAGGACAACCCGGCACGCACCGCCAACGCGCTGGTAGCAACCAATGTGCTGCTGTATTCGTTCACCCACCTGCGCTTCACCCTGGTCGGTCGTTACTTTCATAACGGCGGTAACTGGGAAGATGGCAGCGAGTTGAATTTCGGCGACGGCAACTTCCGCGCCCGCTCCAACGGCTGGGGTTATTACGCCGGCGTGGGCTACCAATTCTGATCAAGGAGTCTTAGATGAAAGCGTTTAACCGTCTCTCGCTGGCCGTCGGCCTGGCCCTGCTGCCCCTCGTGGTGCTGGCGCAAGCGCCTGCGCCGATCAAACCGAAAGTGATGCTGATCACCATGTTCGCCCCCGAGGCGCAAACCTGGATCGATCGCCTGGCGCTCAAGCAGGAAGTCCGCGTGCCGGGCTTGTCCGCCGAATACCCGGTGATTCGTTGCAATACCGAAGAGGTGTGC
Source organism: Pseudomonas emilianonis (assembly GCF_023072625.1). Classification (NCBI taxonomy): domain Bacteria; kingdom Pseudomonadati; phylum Pseudomonadota; class Gammaproteobacteria; order Pseudomonadales; family Pseudomonadaceae; genus Pseudomonas; species Pseudomonas emilianonis. Next base: position 1,211 of record NZ_JAKNRV010000494.1, on the reverse strand, counting down.
CTGCTGGTGACCGGCATGGGCCAGACCAACGCCGCCGCGTCCACCCTGGCCCTGGCGTTATCGCCCAAGTTCGACCTGCGCCAGAGCTACTTTCTGATCGCCGGGATCGCCGGCATCAGCCCCAAACACGGCACCATCGGCACGGCGGCCTGGGCCCATTACCTGGTGGAGTTCGGCACCCAATGGGAGCTGGATTCGCGGGATGCGCCCAAGGATTGGCCGACCGGCTACATCGGCATCAATACCAAGGGGCCCAACGAAAAACCGCCGCTGGACTACAAGACCGAAGTGTTCGAACTGAACCCGAAACTGCAGGCCAAGGCGTTTGCCCTGTCGCAGAAGGTGGAGCTGACGGAAAGCCAGGAATCCGCCGCCTGGCGTAAGCATTACCCTGCCGCACCGGCCAATCAGCCGCCGCAAGTCACCCGCTGCGACACACTGGCGGGCAACACCTGGTTCTCCGGCACGCGCCTGAGCGAGCGCGCCGAAGTCTGGACGCGCTTGCTCACGGACAACAAAGGCGAATACTGCACCACCCAGCAGGAAGATAACTCCACTTATGAAGCCCTGTTGCGCGCCAGTCGCGAGGGTCTGGTGGACATCCAGCGCCTGGCGGTGGTGCGCGCCGGGTCGGATTTCGACCGGCCTTATCCGGGCTACAGCGAGGTGGATAACCTGCTGAAATATGCCGATCAGGGCGGGTTCGTCCCGGCGCTGGAGAACCTGTACCGCACGGGCAACCCGTTGGTCCAGGCGATCCTGAAGAACTGGTCGGCGTGGGAAAAAGGCGTGCCCGAAGCCTAATAAAAACCCCGATGTGGGAGCGGGTTTGCTCCCACTTTTTTAACCGCGTCAGGGCAGGAAGACGATCTTATCGGCACTGCCCGCATTCACCTCTTCGTAGCATTTCACGCCATCAGCCAACGCCACTTCGCGCAGGCCGGTCGGCAGCGGCAGCAGCCCTTCATCAAAGAAGCGCCCGAACTGCTCCAGCATCACCGCACACTGTTCGCAGGTGTAGAGCAACGAATTGATCCCCACCACCGAACCGCCCTTGCGGTACAGGGCCAGGGCCGGCAGTTGCACATGGCCGTCGACTGGCGCTGCGATGATTGCGATGCGCCCGAACGGTGCCAGCCCCGCCACGGCGGCGGGTAACCAGAAACCGGTGGTGTCGAAGATCACATCCGCGCCGCCCTTGAAGAGGGCAT
>NZ_JAKNRV010000493.1:0-3140 GCF_023072625.1 Pseudomonas emilianonis | reverse complement strand
AGCAGTCGCCGGCAAACAGGCTGCGGCTGACGTCGGCCTGGCCGCGCCCGAGGGCGCAGATCACGCCGAGGGCATTGAGGTAGGCGGTCATCGCGCCATTCCCAGCGGGGTGATGCGATAGCTCAGGGGCTGCCCGCTCATGTTCACGCGAAACACCTCGGATGACTGATACACGATTTGCCAATGGCCCGGCAGGGTGCGCGTCAGGTCCATCGCTTGGGCGTTCGGGTAAAGCGCGCGGAGGTCATCCGCCGAGCTCAGTGCAAACAGCAACGCGGCGAACAGCTCGCGCGCCTGGGGATTGGGCGGCAGCAACCCGTCGGCCTGCCACTGGCCGTCGATCAGTTTTTGCCGGGCCAGGGGGATGCCCAGCGGGTCCATCATCGACCAGCGGATTGCACGGCCTTCGCTCTGGATCACCAGCAACCAGTCCTGGCTCTGGCCGTCCGCCAGGCGCTGCACGTGCAGTTGCATCGGCAAGGCGAGTGCCGGGGTTCTTTCCGGCAATGGCGGTTGGCTGGCGCAGGCGCTCAGCAGCAACAGGCAGCCGATCAGCAGCAAACGCATCATGGTGCCGCGCTCGCCAAGGGCTTGCGTGCCACGCAGTTGACCAGGGTTTCTTCGCGCTGGCCCACCGGCGGTGCCTTGCGCAGGCCCCAGCGTTCCAGCAGGCCGAAATCACTGGCCCGGCTCCACCACAAGTAGGGGTACGAGACGTTCTGCGCGCCGAACTCAAAGCCCTGTTCGTGCAGCATCTGCAGGTACTCTTCGGCGCTTTTCTGCACCTGCATGGGGTGGCGGAACAGCCAGCGAATCACCCAGGTGTCGATATAGGCTTCGGTGGACTCGGCAAACAGCAAGTAGCCGCCGGGCTTGAGCACCCGATAGAACTCTTTCAGTGCGCGATGCTGCTCAACCAGATGATGGAAGGTCTGGTGGCAAAACAGGATATCGACGCTGGCGTCCGCGACGTTGAGGGTGGCGCAGTCGCTGCCGATCAGCTCGACGTTCAGCCCTTGGCGCGCGGCTTCCGCCTTGCTCAGTTCCAGGCTGTGCGGGTCGGCATCCAGCCCGATCAGGCGCGACGGCTCGAACACCTGCTGCAGCAGCTTGAAGGATTTGCCCTGGCCGCAGCCGGCGTCCAGCAATACCGGCGCTACCGGCAGCGGCTCGCTGAACAGGCTGCGCAGGTCGTTGATCGCCACGCGCAACACGTGGTGCTGCCAGGTGTGGCTACGCAGGAACCAGAAGCCGAACTTGGTTTCTTCGACGTAGTTCTTACTTAAGTACTGACTGCTCACACGGCATCCCCTGCACAAATTTCCGACAACATCCGTAACCGCCGTTTGGGCTCGCTGACAAACGGGTTGCGCTCATCCCAGGCGTAGCCGGCGAGGATCGAGCTGATCATCCGGCGAATCTCCGGCGAGCTGCCGGCGTGAAAAATAACATCCTGGAACGTCCCGGCGTACCAGCCTTCGACGTAGCAGCGAAAGGTGTCGACGCCACGCTTCAACGGTTCGGCAAACTCTCGCTGCCAGTCCACGGCTTCGCCGCTGAGCTGACGATGCAGCACGCCGGCCGCCATGCTCGCCGAGCGCATGGCGATGGTCACGCCGGAGGAGAACACCGGGTCGAGAAATTCTGCCGCGTTGCCCAGCAGCGCAAAGCCCGGGCCGTGCAAGGTTTTGACGTTGGCCGAGTAGCCGCCGATGGTGCGCGCGGGGGTGTCCCATACCGCGTTCTGCAGCACGCCGGACAGGCTCGGGGTTTCGTCGATGAACCCGCGCAGGCAGGCGTCGAGATCGGCGTCACGGCCGGCCAAATGCTCCTTGGCCGCCACCACACCCACCGAGCAACGGCCGTTGCTGAACGGAATGGTCCAGAACCAGATGTCGCGTTGGGTCGGGTGGGTTGTCACGAGGATCTTGGTGCGGTCGAAGCCTGGGTGTTCGATGCGGTCCTCGACATGGGTGAACACCGCCTGGCGCAGCGGGAAATCCGATGGTGCTTCGAGGTCCAGCAGGCGCGGCAGTACGCGGCCATAGCCGCTGGCATCGAGCACGAATTTGGCTTTGACGTGATACTCGCTGCCGTTCTCCCGGCGCACATGCAGGTAGTGGGTTTCACCGCTGAAATCCACGCCGACGATGGTTTCGCCGTAACGGATGTCGACGCCTTGCAACGCCGCTTGATCGGCCAGCAACTTGTCAAACTCGCCGCGCTGCACCTGGAAGGTGGTCGGCTTGCCGTGGCTGAACGTGTCAGCGAAATCAAACGCGCTGTAGCGCTCGCCCCAGGCGAACGCGGCACCGGTTTTTACCTGGAAACCCGCCGCCTGCACGGCGTCGAGCATGCCGGCTTCTTCGATAAAGTCGATGCAGTGCGACAGCAGGCTTTCACCGATCGAAAAACGCGGGAAATGCTGGCGCTCGATAATCAGCACATCGTGCCCTTTACGCTTTAGCAGCGCGGCGGCGATGGCACCGGACGGGCCGGCACCGATCACCACCACCTGGCGACGTTCCATTTCAACTATGGGCACGAGGGCTCCTTGCCGCTTTGGCGATAATCACATTCATGAGGCATGCTTCTGGCGGCCGGCCCAGGGCGCCAGCATAAAGCTGAAGGCCAGGCCCAGGCTGACCGACAGGCCGAAATTACTCACCGCAGGCGTACTCGACACCGCCAGCAGGCCGAACGACAACCACGTCGTCAGCGCCGCCAGCAGCGTCCCCAAAAGGCTCACCGCCGGGCCGCCGATCTGCTCACGCATCAGGATCGCGTAGTCGACACTGATGGCGGTGACCAGCAGCAGGCCGAACAGGCTGAACAGCGTCAGCGGCTGGCCCAGCCAACCGAAGCTGGCCAGGCTGCACAGCGCGGCCAGCAACGGCAGGGCGACAATGCGCAGTGCGCCGCCAAAGCCGAAGGGCACGATCAGCAACAGCACGATCAGCCCGCACGACATCAGTTTCAATTCAGCCGCGCTGATCTGCGTGGCGGCGAACACCCGGTTCAAATCCCCCAGGCGATCCACCAGTTGCACTCCCGGCAAGTCCACGGCCTGCACCTGCAGCAGCGCCGGGTTGTTCAAGCCTTGCAAGCTGACCATGGCCGCTGAATAAAAACTGATGTCG
>NZ_JAKNRV010000492.1:0-3159 GCF_023072625.1 Pseudomonas emilianonis | reverse complement strand
GATGTGGCCAAGCCCGCCTTCGATCCCACGGCAGACCCTCTGGACGCCATGCCAGCGGTACGCCTGGCGATGGAGCAGGGCGGCCATGTGTCCGCCAGCAGTCAGACCCCGCAGAGCGCCGCACCGACGTCCCAGGACCAGCCGACCGCTGCGCAGAACTTCGCCACCGGCCTGGCTAACATGGTGGACCAGCAAGCCAGCAAGGACAGCACCGACCAGGGCGGCGACAAAGCCTTCAGCGGGCTGATCGAAGACGGCCTCAAGGATTTGAAGAGCGCGAGCAGCGACACCCGTGTCGATGACTTCGCCAACCGCCTGGCCGCACTGACCCAGGCCGCCACGCCGAAAACCGCCAACGCTTTGCCGCCGGTGACCAACGCACCGCTAGCCATGCATCAGAGCGGCTGGACCGAGGAAGTCGTCAACCGCGTGATGTACCTGTCCAGCGCCAACCTCAAGTCGGCAGAAATCCAGCTACAGCCGGCCGAACTCGGGCGCCTGGATATCAAGGTCAACATGACGGCCGACCAGCAGGCTCAAGTCACCTTCATGAGTGGTCACGCGGTGGTGCGTGAAGCACTGGAAACCCAGTCCGGCCGTTTGCGCGAGATGTTTGCCCAGCAGGGCATGGGGCAGGTCGACGTGAATGTGTCCGACCAGTCCCGTGGTTGGCAGGGCCAGGGCCAACAGCAACAGAACCAGAACCAGGCGAACGGTGTCAGTGGCCGTGGCGGTCGGGGTGACAGCGGCGACGTTGCCGATCATGCCGAAGTGGCCGCGGCCGTCGCGCCGGTGACGGCCACCGTGATCGGCTCCAGCGCCGTTGACTATTACGCCTGATTCAGGCTCAACACAGGCCTGAGTGTGGGAGGGGGCTTGCCCCCGATAGCGGAGTTCCAGTCGAGCGATTCGTTGACGGGCACACCGCCATCGGGAGCAAGCCCCCTCCCACAATGGACCTGTGGCGTGGCCGCTGTCCTGCTCTGTCTGACAACTCTGGCATAACACTTGCTCTTGCCTTTCCGTAGATCTATGAATCCCCAAATAGTGACGGATTATTGGCATGGCGAAGAGCGAAGACGCAGCACAAGCACCCGCAGGTAAGGGCAAGGGCAAGCTCAAGCTTATCCTGTTGATTGTCCTGGGCCTGGTCCTGGCGATCGGCGCGTCCGTGGGCGGTACTTGGTACATCATGCACAGCAGTGCGAGCAAACCGGCACCCGCCGCCGAAACTGCCAGCAACGTCAAGCAACCGGCAATCTTCGAGCCGATGCTTCCGGCCTTTGTCGCCAACTTCAATCAGAACGGTCGTCAACGCTACCTGCAGGTGAGCATCACCTTGCTCGCGCGTAACCAGGCGGACCTTGAGGCGCTCAAGGTGCATATGCCGGTGATCCGCAACAACCTGGTGATGCTGTTTTCCGCGCAAAGTTTCGACAGCCTGGCCACCCCGGTGGGCCAGGAAATGTTGCGCCAGAAGGTCACTGCCAGCGTGCAGGAAGTGGCCCAGAAAGAGCTCGGCAAAGTGGTGGTCGAGCAGGCGCTCTTCACTAATTTCGTATTGCAGTAGGATCACGACATGGCCGTGCAAGACCTGCTGTCCCAGGATGAAATCGATGCGCTGCTGCATGGCGTGGACGATGGTCTGGTACAGACCGAAATGGCTGCCGAGCCCGGCAGCGTCAAAAGTTATGACCTGACCAGCCAGGATCGCATCGTCCGTGGACGCATGCCGACCCTGGAAATGATCAATGAGCGTTTCGCCCGTTACACCCGCATCAGCATGTTCAACATGCTGCGCCGCTCGGCAGACGTGGCGGTGGGCGGTGTGCAGGTGATGAAGTTCGGCGAATATGTACACTCGCTGTACGTGCCTACCAGCCTCAATCTGGTCAAGATCAAGCCATTGCGCGGCACTGCGTTGTTCATCCTCGACGCCAAGCTGGTGTTCAAACTGGTGGACAACTTCTTCGGCGGCGACGGCCGTCACGCCAAGATCGAAGGCCGGGAGTTCACCCCTACTGAGCTGCGCGTGGTACGCATGGTGCTGGAGCAGGCTTTCATCGACTTGAAGGAAGCCTGGCAGGCGATCATGGAGGTCAATTTCGAGTACATCAACTCGGAAGTGAACCCGGCCATGGCCAACATCGTTGGCCCCAGCGAAGCCGTTGTGGTGTCTACCTTCCACATCGAACTCGATGGCGGTGGCGGCGACCTGCACGTGACCATGCCGTACTCGATGATCGAGCCCGTGCGCGAAATGCTCGACGCCGGCTTCCAGTCCGACCTCGACGACCAGGACGAACGCTGGGTCAAGGCCCTGCGCGAAGACCTGCTGGACGTCGACGTGCCCCTGACCGCCACCGTGGCCCGTCGCCAACTGCGCCTGCGGGATATTTTGCACATGCAGCCGGGCGACGTGATTCCCGTCGAGTTGCCGGAAGAACTGATCATGCGCGCCAGCGGCGTACCGTCGTTCAAGGTCAAGCTTGGTTCGCACAAGGGCAAACTGGCACTGCAAGTGGTGGAGTCGATCAGCCGGCGCTGAGTCACCCGTATTGATGCACCCCTATTTATTTATGAATGTTTGCTCCGCCGAGGACATGTAATGGCTACCGAACACGAAAACACTTCCGCCGAAGACCAGGCCCTGGCCGACGAATGGGCTGCGGCCCTGGAAGAAACCGGCGATGTTGGCCAGGACGATATCGACGCGCTGCTGGCGGCCGATGCCTCCACCGCACCGGCCAGTAACCGCCTGCCTTTGGAAGAATTCGGCAGCGTGCCGAAGAATAACAACCCGGTGACCCTCGACGGCCCGAACCTGGACGTGATTCTCGACATCCCGGTGTCGATCTCCATGGAAGTCGGCAGCACCGACATCAACATCCGCAACCTGCTGCAGCTCAACCAGGGCTCGGTGATCGAGCTGGATCGCCTGGCCGGTGAGCCGTTGGACGTACTGGTCAACGGCACGCTGATCGCCCATGGCGAGGTAGTGGTGGTCAACGAAAAGTTCGGCATTCGCCTGACCGACGTGATCAGCCCGAGCGAACGCATCAAGAAGCTGCGCTGACATGAAGTATTCGATGGCGGGACTGTTTTTGGCGCTGCCATTGAGCGCCCTCGCGGCCGAGCCGGTCGCGCAAGCGGCCGCCG
>NZ_JAKNRV010000491.1:0-3161 GCF_023072625.1 Pseudomonas emilianonis | reverse complement strand
CGCCGCGCCGCTGTTCTTCCGCATCGCCGACGCCCTGCCCCTGGCCTTGCCCAACGTGCAGATCAAACCCGACAAGCCGCCGCCCGGGCTGATCCGCATCGACGTCTGCGCGGCCTCCGGCGAGTTGCCCAACCGCTGGTGCCCGCAAACCCGCAAGACCTGGTACATCCCCGGCGTCTCACCGATTCGCGTGTCCAACCTGCACCGCCCGGTGCTGATCGACACCCGCACCGGCAAAGCCGCCTGCCCGCCGTTCGACCCGCAGTACACCCGCGAAGAAGTCTTCGAGTTCTGGCCCAGCGACGTACAACGCCTTTACCGCGCCGCCGGCCTGGCGCGACGCACGCCGCCCAGCGTGATGAAAAACTGCCAGCCCAACCGCATCAGCGACCAGAGCGAAGCCCCGCAGATCCGCTCGCCGCTGACCCAGGTGAGCTATCAACTGCGCCTGTCCCAGCCGCAGGAGAGCATTGCGCTGAATGCCAATGCGGCCAGCGATGCGACGACGTTGTACTGGTTTGCCGACCAGACCCTGATCGGCCAAGGCCCGCCGCAATCCACGCTAAATTGGCGACCGGGCAAGTCGGGGGAGTATCGGTTGCGGGTCAGTGATGATCAGGGGCGCAGTGCGAGCCGGGGGCTGAGGGTGGAGTTTGTGCCGTGATCGGGCGAACGCGCTTAACCGCTAAGCACTAGTCTCCACGTAGCTCGACTCCCCACCGCCCGTCGCGCCCGACAACCATCCCCACACGAAGCTCAACGTGGCACGCCCGGCCTGATCCGCGCCCACCGTGCCGCGTGACCAGCCGGCCAGCAGCTCGCCCTCAAGCGTCAGGCATTGATACAGCAACTCGATGGTATCGGCGCCTGTCACGCGCCCGACCTGCGTGCCCATGCGGATTCGACCGCCTTGGTAAGTGCCGGAAATGGCATCGCCTTCGACAAGGTAATGAAACACCGTGCCGGCACCGGATAGCCCGTGGGCGTTGTTCGCTACCGTAAAGTGGCGATTGTTCAAACGGGCGTGGATTGGGCAGAAGGGCGTGTCCATCGATGTCGCGTCCGTTCGTGGGGCTGGGTCGAGCCTGGAGACCCGGCGGGCCTCCAGGCGCCAGCCGTATTACTCCACCGTCACCGACTTCGCCAGGTTGCGCGGCTGGTCAACGTCGGTGCCTTTGAGCACGGCGACGTAGTACGACAGCAATTGCAGCGGGAGGGTGTAGAGGATCGGCGACAGGGTGTCGTGGATGTGCGGCATGTTGATGACGTAGGTGCCTTCGCCGTTGACCATGCCGGCTTTCTCGTCAGCGAAGACGATCAGTTGGCCGCCACGGGCGCGCACTTCCTGCAGGTTGGACTTGAGCTTCTCCAGCAGTTCGTTGTTCGGCGCGACGGTGACCACTGGCATGTCGTCATCCACCAGGGCCAATGGGCCGTGTTTCAGTTCGCCGGCCGGGTAGGCTTCGGCGTGGATGTACGAAATTTCCTTGAGCTTGAGGGCGCCTTCCATCGCCACCGGGTATTGCGCACCACGGCCGAGGAACAGGGTGTGGTTCTTGTCGGCGAACAGCTCGGCGACTTTTTCCACGGTGCTGTCCATCGCCAGCGCTTCGCCGAGGCGGGTCGGCAGGCGGCGCAGTTCTTCCACCAGGGTGGCTTCGACGCCGGGGGCCAGGGTGCCACGCACTTGGCCCAGGGACAGGGTCAGCAACAGCAGGCCGACCAGTTGGGTGGTGAAGGCTTTAGTGGAGGCAACACCGATTTCGCGACCGGCCTGGGTCAGCAGGGTAAGGTCGGACTCACGCACCAGGGAGCTGATGCTGACGTTGCAGATCGCCAGGCTGGCGAGGAAGCCGAGCTCTTTGGCGTTGCGCAGGGCGGCCAGGGTGTCGGCAGTTTCACCGGACTGGGAGATGGTCACGAATAGGCTGTCGGGCTGCACCACCACCTTGCGGTAGCGGAATTCGCTGGCGACTTCGACCTGGCACGGAATACCGGCCAGTTCTTCCAGCCAGTAACGCGCAACCATCCCGGCGTGGTAGCTGGTGCCGCAGGCCACGATCTGGACATTGCGCACCTTGGCGAACAGCTCAGCGGCTTGCGGGCCGAAGGCGTTGACCAGTACTTGCTTGTCGCCAAGGCGACCTTCCAGGGTGCGTTGCACCACGGCCGGTTGCTCGTGGATTTCCTTGAGCATGAAGTGGCGGAACGCGCCCTTGTCGGCCGCTTCGGCGCCGTCGCGGTATTGCACGGCTTCGCGCTCGACGGAATTGCCGTTTACGTCCCAGATCGCCACGCTGTCACGGCGGATGTCGGCAATATCGCCCTCTTCCAGGTACATGAAGCGGTCGGTGACCTGGCGCAGGGCCAGTTGGTCGGAGGCGAGGAAGTTTTCCCCCAGGCCCAGGCCGATCACCAGCGGGCTGCCACTGCGTGCGGCAACGACGCGGTCGGGTTGGCTCGCGCAGATCACGGCCAGGCCGTAGGCGCCGTGCAGTTCCTTGACCGTGGCCTTGAGGGCGGTGGTCAGGTCGCTGTAGTCCTTGAGCTTGTGGTTGAGCAGGTGGGCGATGACTTCGGTGTCGGTGTCCGAGGTGAACACGTAACCCAGGCCCTTCAACTGTTCACGCAGCACTTCGTGGTTTTCGATGATGCCGTTGTGTACCACGGCCACGTCGCCGGAGAAGTGCGGGTGGGCGTTACGTTCGCACGGCGCACCGTGGGTGGCCCAACGGGTGTGGGCGATGCCCAGGCGGCCGACCAGCGGTTCACCGGCCAGGGCTTGGTCCAACTCGCTGACCTTGCCCGGCCGACGCAGGCGCTCCAGCTTGCCGGCGTTGGTGAAGACCGCCACACCGGCGCTGTCATAGCCGCGGTATTCCAGGCGTTTGAGGCCTTCGATCAGGATGGGGGTGATGTTACGTTCAGCGACTGCGCCAACAATGCCACACATGGTGTTTCTCCTAGATGATTGCCGCGCATATCAGCGTAATGCCGCGGGCTTGGATCTGGTCGCGGGCCTCATGCGGCAGGCGATCATCGGTGATCAGGGTATGGACGCTGCTCCAGGGCAGTTCCAGGTTGGGAATCTTGCGGCCGATCTTGTCGGATTCGACCATCACCACCACTTCACGGGCGACCTCGGCCATCACGCGGCTCAG
>NZ_JAKNRV010000490.1:0-3200 GCF_023072625.1 Pseudomonas emilianonis | reverse complement strand
GGACGGCCAGGCCATCCTCGGCATCGGCGTGTCCGGCCAGCAACACGGCCTGGTGCTGCTCGATGACCACGGCCAGGTGCTGCGCCCGGCCAAACTGTGGTGCGACACCGAAACCGCAGCCGAAAACGACCGACTGTTGCAGTACCTGGGTGGCGAAAGCGCTTCGCTGGAGCGTCTCGGCGTGGCAATTGCGCCGGGCTACACCGTGTCCAAACTGCTGTGGACCCGCGAGCAGCACCCCGAGGTGTTCGCGCGCATCGCCCATATCCTGCTGCCCCATGACTACCTCAATTACTGGCTCACCGGCCGCGCCGTCGCGGAATACGGCGATGCCTCGGGCACCGGCTACTTCAACGTGCGCACCCGTGACTGGGACGTGGCGCTGCTCCAGCACATCGACCCCAGTGGCCGCCTGCAAGCCGCCTTGCCGACGCTGATCGAAGCCGACCAAGCCGTCGGCACGATCCTGCCGGCCATCGCCGAACGCCTGGGTATCAACCCCGACGCCATCGTGTCCAGCGGCGGCGGCGACAACATGATGGGCGCCATCGGCACCGGCAATATCGCCCCCGGCGTGATCACCATGAGCCTGGGTTCATCGGGCACCGTGTATGCCTTTTCCGACCAGCCCAACGTGAGCCCCGAGGCGTCGGTCGCGACTTTCTGTTCCTCCAGCGGCGGCTGGTTGCCGTTGATCTGCACGATGAACCTGACCAACGCCACCGGGGTGATTCGTGAGCTGTTCGACCTCGACCTCAACGCGTTCAACGCCCTGGTCGAGCAGGCGCCGATCGGTGCAGACGGCGTGAGCATGCTGCCGTTCCTCAATGGCGAACGCGTGCCCGCCCTGCCCCACGCCACCGGCAGCCTGCATGGCTTGACCATGACCAACCTGACCCGCGCCAACCTGTGCCGCGCCGTGGTCGAAGGCACCACCTTCGGCTTGCGCTACGGCCTCGACCTGTTGCGCCAGACCGGCCTGCACAGCCAGAGCATCCGCCTGATCGGCGGCGGTTCGAAAAGCCCGGTGTGGCGGCAGATGGTTGCCGATATCATGCACACCGAAGTGATCTGCACCGAACAAAGCGAAGCGGCGGCCCTGGGCGCGGCGATCCAGGCCGCGTGGAGCCAGTCCGGCGAATCCCTGGCCAGCCTGTGCGAGAAATGCGTGAGCGTCGACAAGGCCAGCCGTACCCTGCCGGTGGCCGACAATGTCAGCGCCTATCAACACGCCTACGAGCGCTATCAGCAGCACGTGGCAACCCTTTAAGAGCGAACGACTATGTATCTGGTGTGTGGTGAAGCGCTGTTTGATTTTTTCAGTGAGGAAGATCCCAGCGGGCAGGCGTCCAAGGTCAATTACAAGGCGATTGCCGGTGGCTCACCGTTCAACGTCGCCGTCGGTCTACGCCGGCTGGGCATCGAGGCCGCGCTGTTCGGCGGTGTGTCCACCGACTTCCTCGGGCGTCGCCTGTTGCAGGTGCTCAGGGACGAAGGCGTCAACGCGCAGTTCCTGGTGGAATTCGCCGCACCGACCACCCTGGCAATGGTCGCAGTGGGCGCCGATGGCTCGCCGCAATACAGCTTTCGCGGCGAAGGCTGTGCCGACCGCCAATTGACGCGCGCGCACCTGCCGACCCTGGGCGATGAGGTTCGTGGGCTGCATGTGGGTTCGTTTTCCCTGGTGGTGCAACCGATTGGCGACACCCTGCTGGCCCTGGTCCAGCGCGAAAGCGGCAAGCGTCTGATCAGCCTAGACCCCAACGTGCGGCTCAACCCGCAGCCGGATATCCAGCTGTGGCGCGACCGCGTGGCCGAACTGGTCAAGCATGCCGACCTGATCAAGGTCAGCGATGAAGACCTGCACCTGCTCTACCCCGACCAATCGCCGGAAAGCCTGCTTGAGGGCTGGTTGCAGCACCGCTGCCAGTTGGTATTCCTCACCCGTGGCGGCGATGGCGCCAGCGTATTCAGCCGCCAGCACGGCCACTGGTCGCAACCGGCGGTGAAGGTGGTGATGGCCGATACCGTGGGCGCCGGGGATACCTTCCAGGCCGCGCTGATTGCCTGGCTGACCGAGCAGCAGTTGGATTCGGTCGAGGGCCTGCAACACCTGACCCGCGAACAGATCGACGCGATGCTGGGCTTTGCAATTCGTGCGGCAGCGCTCACCTGCGGCAAGACGGGCCCGGACCTGCCGTATCGTCAACAACTGGAATGAACCCGCGATCACCGGCTGCAGCGGGCATAAACAAGATTGGGCCTGGTATTGACCAGGCCCACCCATCGACGATACCAACAGCCTTAATAGAGGGCGCGCCCTGCTGCTTTTTGCAGCGCGGGCCCATGCGATTGCTTGAGGTCCTCGCGCAACCCGGTGATCAGGTTGCAAATGGCTCGACTGCTGTCGAGTCTGTCAGCGTTGATACCTTTGACTTCCAGATGCACGCGGTCACGATCAAGGTCGTCATACACCTTGATCGTCAGCGAGGCATCTTCAGCTTTGGTGCATTCACACCGTTTAGGCAGGAAACTTCCTTCAATGATACTGCGAAGTTCTAATTCCGAAAGCATGGTCAACCTCTCCTTTCCAGACTGCCAATCGATTGTTATAAGTCTTGCAGGCGCTCGCCTGCCACGTCCTGCCAACCCTGGAAGACGCTTACAATCAATCAGCCTACTCGGCAAAATCCGTTCTTGTTGTAACTTTTCCTCATAAGCAATACACAATCTTGTATAAATTTGCCCCGCCTTAATTCACTCGACGCCCATCATCGGCGAACAACTCCGATTAAACGTTTAACCCTGGCCTTGGGAGTTAACCAGCACTGTGCGCCGCCGCTCTTTCAGCAACATGTCGCAAACTATCAAAGTTGATATTCGCCCCCGAGTTGATCGCCACCAGCGTCTGCCCGCGCACACGGTTTTGCGCGACATAGCTGCGAATGCCCGCCACGGCCAATGCGCCGGAAGGTTCGACGATGGAGCGCGTATCGTCGTAGATCAGCTTGATGGCACTGCACAGTTCATCGTTGCTGACGGTGATGACGTCATCCACCCAACCCCGGCAGATTTCAAAGCCATAGGCGCCGATCTGCGCCACCGCCGTGCCATCGGCAAACCCGTCCACACTGGGCAGCACCACGCGCTCGCCGGCACGCAACGCCGCTAACAGGCAACTGGAGCCCTCGGGTTCGACG
>NZ_JAKNRV010000048.1:0-22074 GCF_023072625.1 Pseudomonas emilianonis | reverse complement strand
CCGGCACCGCGGCAGTAGCGGCAGCGTTCTGTTCGGCAGCCGCCGGAGCAGCCGGTGCGGTGGCATCAGCGAATGCGGCGGTCGGTGCCAGCAGTACGCTGAACAGCAACGCAGCAATCGCGCGCCAGGCGCGAGACGGACTGTGAAGCCTGGTTGGCGAAGCGGGGGTTGTATGACGTGTCATGCTGGCCGGACCTAAGAGAAAAAAATGAGTGATCGTCCTTCCAGACCCTATGAGGTCGAGGACAAATGGGTGGTTATTATTGCAAGTAATTCTTGTTAACAGAAGCAATGCAGTAACTTTATTTGCCCTTTTTCTGGCCGCCGGTCTCTTGTGACGGCTAATCTAGACCTTTCAGTTCGGAGTTTTGTGATGTCTGCGCCTTCTGTTGTGATTGCCGGTTGTGGCGATGTGGGGAGCCGGCTGGCCAGCCAATTACTCGCCTCGGAATGGGAGGTTCATGGCCTGCGGCGCGATATTTCGCGCCTGCCCGACGGCGTGATCGGCATTGCCGGTGACCTGTTCAATAAGGATTGCCCTGACACCTGGCCGATCGGCGGGGTGGATTACCTGGTGTATTGCGCGGCGGCGACGGATCACGACGAAGCCGGTTATCGCGCCGCGTATGTGCAAGGGTTGCAGCATGTGTTGGAGTGGTTGACGGATTACGGCCAGGAGCCCAAGCATCTGCTATTTGTGTCCAGCAGCAGTGTGTATGGGCAGCAGCAGGGCGAGTGGGTCGACGAGACGTCTGAGACCCAGGCAAAAGGCTATTCCGGGCAGGTGATGCTGGAGGCCGAGCAAGTGGCGCTGAACAGCGGCATTCCGGCGAGCATCGTGCGGTTGACGGGGATCTATGGGCCGGGCCGTGAGTGGCTGCTGACTCAGGTGCGCCAGGGTTATCGCGTGGCGATCGATCCGCCCTTATATGGCAACCGGATTCACGCCGATGATGCGGCGGGCCTGCTGGCGTTTTTGTTGCGGCATGTGGAGCAGGGCGGTTCGCTGGATCAGATCTATATCGGTGTTGATGACGCACCGGCGCCGCTGGCCGAGGTGGTGGCCTGGTTGCGCGATTACCTGGGTGTGACGCAGTGGTCCGAGGACGCCAGTGTGCGCCGTGCCGGTAGCAAGCAATGCAGCAATGCCCGGGCCAAGGCGTTGGGCTGGGTGCCGACGTATCCGAGTTATCGTGAAGGGTATGCGGCTATCTTGAAGGGTTGAAACGCGGTCAAAAAATGTGGGAGGGGCGGTGCGACGATTCGACTTGCCCCTCCCTCATTCCGGTTATTGTTTTTCCAGTAACCACTGGCGTGGCCCTGGTGTAAACGAGGGCACTTCATCAGCCTGCGCGGTGTTGATCGCCTGGAAGATTTCCAGTTGCTTGCCCTTGCGTGCAAAGATCCACGGATTGCCCACGCCGTGCTGTTGCAGCCACATGCTGTCGTAGCCGCCGCTCATGGAGGCGCAATCACCCGCCAGGCATAACGAATATCGATCGGCGCCCGGCAGGCCGGCGACTTGGCCGTTGGCCTGGAACTGCACGATGGCGCCTTCACCATTGCCGCTGGCTATTTTCCAGTCGCCGCCCATATAAGCGGCGTACAGCGCACGCTCGAAGTTGGCGCCCAATGGCGCCCCTTCCGGTGCGGGTTCCTTGGCGCGGGCAAACAGCTGTTCGGGCTCGTTGTCGTTGGCCACTTGCAGCAGTTGCCTGCTTTTACGCTTGAGTTCAGTGGCGGCGCTGCCGTAAAAGTCGACGCTCCAGGCGCCAGGCTTCTCACTGAGCAACTTGCCTTCCGCTACTTCAAAACCGTTGTAGTAGCGGGCCTGCAAAGCCTTGGTGTTGACGTCCCATTCGAGGTTCGGACCAAAGCTCTGCAGTGCTTCACGCAAAGGGCCGCCCTTGGCTGCCGCGTCGATGGCAACCTGGTTGATCCAAGTGCCGCTCACATCCAGGTCGGCGGGGTTGCTGGCGCAGCCGCCGAGCAACAGGGCGAGCAACGAAGAGGCTACTAGCGCTTTGCGCATCATGAAATCCTTTTAAAACGAAGTCGGCGCAGCCTGTGGAGGCTGCGCCGGGTGTTTTACTCGATGACCAGAATCGCGTCCATCTCAACCTGTGCGCCCTTTGGCAGGGCAGCAACGCCGATGGCGGCGCGGGCTGGGTAAGGCTGTTCGAAGTACTTGCCCATGATCTCGTTGACCTTGGCGAAGTGGCTCAGGTCGGTGAGGAAGATGTTCAGCTTGACGATGTCCTTGAACGAACCACCGGCAGCTTCGGCGACCGACTTGAGGTTTTCGAAGACCTGTACGGTTTGTGCTTCGAAGCCTTCAACCAGTTCCATGGTCTTTGGGTCCAGCGGGATCTGGCCGGACATGTAGACGGTGTTGCCTGCCTTGATCGCCTGGGAGTAGGTGCCGATGGCGGCTGGGGCTTTGTCGCTGGTGATAACAGTCTTGGTCATGAATGACTCCTTGTAAGAGGTGGGCTATGCACGCATGCGGGTGATGCGGATCACACCGGTCAAGGCGCGCAGTTTCTTGATCACGCGGGCCAGGTGTACGCGGTCGTGTACGCTGACCACCAGTTGGACCACGCTGATGCGACCATCGCGCTCGTCCATGCTGATTTTCTCGATATTGCCGTCGGCCGCGTTGACGCTGCTGGCCAGCAGGGCGATCAGGCCGCGTTGGTGCTCCAGCTCTACCCGCAGCTCGACGTTGAATTCACCGGTGACATCCTTGGCCCACGAGAGCTGGATGCATTTTTCCGGGTTGTGGCGGATTTCGCTGATATTGCGGCAGTTGTCCAGGTGGACCACCATGCCTTTGCCCGCCGACAGGTGACCGACAATCGGGTCGCCCGGGATCGGCGTGCAGCACTTGGCGTAGCTGAGCACCAGGCCTTCGGTGCCGCGAATCGCCAGCGGACCTTCCGGGCTTGGCAATTGCTCGCCTTCGCCGAGCAGGCGACGGGCGACCACATAGGCCATGCGGTTGCCCAGGCCGATGTCTTCGAGCAGGTCTTCGATGGCTTCCTGGCGGTACTCGTTGAGCATCGCTTGCACGCGTTCGCCGGGGATTTTCTCCAGGGCGCTGTCGAAACCGTTGAGCACCTTGTTCAGCAAGCGTTCGCCCAGGCTGATGGACTCGGAACGGCGCTGCAGTTTCAAGGCGTGACGAATATGAGTGCGCGCCTTGCCGGTGACCACGAAGTTGAGCCATGCCGGATTCGGGCGGGCGCCCGGAGCGCTGACGATCTCCACGGTGGAGCCGCTTTGCAGCGGTTCCGACAGCGGGGCCAGGCGCCGGTTGATGCGGCAGGCGATGCAGCTGTTGCCGACATCAGTGTGTACGGCGTAGGCAAAGTCGACCGCCGTGGAGCCTTTGGGCAGCTCCATGATCCGGCCCTTGGGCGTGAACACGTAGACCTCGTCCGGGAACAGGTCGATCTTCACGCTTTCGATGAATTCCAGGGAGTTGCCCGCACGTTGCTGCATTTCCAGCACGCCTTTGACCCACTGGCGGGCGCGGGCGTGGGTGCCTTTGGACTGCTCGTCGCCGCTGGACTTGTACAGCCAATGGGCGGCGATGCCGTTGTTGGCCATCTCTTCCATTTCCCGAGTGCGGATCTGGATCTCGATCGGCACCCCATGCATACCGAACAGCGTGGTATGCAGCGACTGATAGCCGTTGGCCTTGGGAATGGCAATGTAGTCCTTGAAGCGTCCCGGCAGGGGTTTGTACAAATTATGTACAGCGCCCAGTACGCGGTAGCAGGTGTCGACCTTGTCGACGATGATCCGGAACGCATACACGTCCATGATCTCGTTGAAGGCCCGGCGCTTGCCGCGCATCTTCTTGTAGATGCCGTAGATGTGCTTCTGCCGCCCGCTGACCTCGCCCTCGATCTCGTCGATCGCCAGGCAATGGCTCAGGGACTCTTCGATCTTGTTGACGATTTCCTTGCGGTTGCCCCGGGCGCGCTTGACCGCCTGGTAGATGCGCGCCGAACGCATCGGATACATGGCCTTGAAGCCGAGGTCTTCGAATTCGATACGAATGGCGTGCATGCCCAGCCGGTTGGCGATGGGCGCGTAGATTTCCAGGGTTTCCTTGGCGATGCGCCGGCGTTTTTCGCCGGACAGCACTTCCAGCGTGCGCATGTTGTGCAGCCGGTCGGCGAGCTTGACCAGAATCACCCGGATATCCCGGGCCATGGCCATCGCCATCTTCTGGAAGTTTTCCGCCTGGGCTTCGGCCTTGGTCTCGAAGTTCATCTGGGTCAGTTTGCTGACCCCATCGACCAGTTCGGCCACGGTGTCGCCAAATTGCGCGCAGAGCGCTTCCTTGGCGATGCCGGTGTCTTCGATCACGTCATGCAGCATCGCGGCCATCAGGCTCTGATGGTCCATGTGCATGCCGGCCAGAATATTGGCCACCGCAAGAGGATGGGTGACATACGCCTCGCCGCTGCGGCGGCGTTGGCCGTCGTGGGCTTGTTCGGCGTAGAAATACGCTCGGCGGACCAGGTTGACCTGGTCTGGGCCGAGGTAGGTCGATAAGCGATCGGCGAGGGCGTCTATGCTCGGCAAAGGATGAACTCCTGCCGCGGGCATTGACACCGTGCCGTGCTACGTCGACCAGGCATAGGCTTAGGCGTCCTCGTTGGACTCGCCTTCGAACGCGGCAAACAGCGGTTCGTCTTCAACGATTTCGGCGTTGGCGATGAACTCGTAGCTCATCAGGCCTTCAGCGATTTCACGCAGGGCGACAACGGTAGGCTTGTCGTTTTCCCACTGGACCAGGGGCTCTTTGCCGCCAGTGGCCAGTTGACGGGCACGCTTGGTAGAGAGCATGACCAGCTCAAAGCGGTTTGCCACGTGGTCTAGGCAGTCTTCAACGGTTACGCGGGCCATGATATTCCTCGGAGCGAATGCAAGATGCGCGCTGCCCGGTTGGGCGAGCGGACTAAACAGTTTAAAAAATCACCAGCGTTTAGGGAAGCGCTGATTTTCCCCAGACCCTCGAAAAACCGCTACAAGTGCCAATGTAAGGCTCTCGCAGCCGTTTTTGGAAGAGCTAATCAACCGAGCAGTTCGGCCAGTAATTTGCCGAAACGCTGCTGTTGGCGCTTTTGCTGGAGCTGATTGGCGCGGAAAATCGCCTTCAAGTCGTCGAGTGCGTGGGCAAAATCGTCATTGATGATCAGGTAGTCGTAGTCGACGTAGTGGCTCATTTCGCTGACGGCTTCACGCATGCGGCCTTCGATGATCGCGTGGCTGTCCTGGCCTCGGTTGGTCAGGCGTTCGTGCAAGGCTTCGAGCGACGGCGGCAGGATGAAGATCGACCGCGCCTTGGGCATCAGTTGGCGCACTTGTTCGGCGCCCTGCCAGTCGATCTCCAGGATCAGGTCGTGGCCTTCATCCAGGGTTTGTTGCAGGTGGGTTTGCGACGTACCGTAGAGGTTGCCGAACACTTCGGCGCGCTCAAGGAAGGCGCCGTGCTCGATCATCTTGACGAATTCGGTGCGCTCGACGAAGTGATAGTGGACGCCGTTCACCTCGCCCGGGCGCATGGCGCGGGTGGTGTGGGACACCGAGATGCGGATCTGTTCTTCAGCCTCGGTCAAGGCCTTGACCAGGCTGCTCTTGCCCGCGCCCGAAGGGGCGGAAATGATGTAAAGGGTGCCGGTGCTGTGGGTCATGGAGGTTGCCTTACTCAATATTCTGTACTTGTTCGCGCATCTGCTCGATCAACACTTTGAGGTTGACCGCAGCCGTGGTGCTGCGCGGATCGAACGCCTTGGAGCCCAGTGTATTGGCTTCGCGGTTGAGTTCTTGCATCAGGAAGTCCAGGCGCCGACCAGCGGCGCCGCCGGACTTGAGCACGCGGCGTACTTCAAGGATGTGGGTGCTCAGGCGGTCGAGCTCTTCGGCGACGTCGCTCTTCTGCGCCAGCAGGACCATTTCCTGCTCCAGGCGCACCGGATCGAGGTCGGCCTTCATATCGGCGAAGCGGTCGAGGACCTTCTGGCGCTGGGTCGCGAGCATCTGCGGCACCAGCTCGCGCAGGGTGACCACGTCGGCTTCAATCGAGGTCAGACGCTCGTTGATCAGCCGGGCCAGTTCGGCGCCTTCGCGCTCGCGGCCGGCCTTGAGTTCCTTCAAACCCTGGGTGAACAGGGCAAGGGCTTCGGCATTCAGGGCTTGCGGGTCGCTGGCGTCAGCCACCAGCACGCCGGGCCAGGCCAGTACTTCCAGCGGGTTCAGCGCGGCAGGCTGTTTGATCAGGCCGGCAATGGTCTCGGCGGCGGCGACCAGTTGCGCGGCGCGCTCGCGGTCGACCTGCAGCGGTTTGCCGGTGGTTTCCTCGGTAAAGCGCAGGGTGCATTCCAGCTTGCCGCGGGAAATGCCCTGGCGCAGTGCCTCACGTACCGCGCCTTCGAGGTCGCGGAACGATTCCGGCAGGCGCAGGTGCGGCTCCAGGTAGCGGCTGTTGACCGAGCGCAGTTCCCAGCTCAGGGTGCCTTGGGCGCCGGCTTTTTCGACGCGGGCGAAGGCGGTCATGCTGTGCACCATGGAGGTACCTCGCGTTGCAGTCCCGCGATAGCGGGCTGATAGGTAAATTGAAGCCGACAGGCTTCGAAGGCGCAGGAGTGTAGCGCAGTGGGGCGATTGGCCCCAAACCCTGACACTGACAAAGCACCACAAGCCGACGTTTCGTAACCGGATTTTTTAGACGTGCCCCGAATCGGCTCGCGGCTCTATAATGCTCGGCAGTTTTTCGTCCTCCGTACAGGTATCCCCTATGAAACGTCCAAGTGGTCGCGCTGCCGATCAGCTCCGCTCGATCCGCATCACCCGCAACTACACCAAACACGCCGAGGGATCTGTACTGGTCGAGTTTGGCGATACCAAGGTGATCTGCACCGTCAGCGTCGAAAACGGCGTACCGCGGTTCCTCAAGGGCCAGGGCCAGGGCTGGTTGACCGCCGAATACGGCATGCTGCCGCGCGCCACCGGCGAGCGTAACCAGCGTGAAGCCAGCCGTGGCAAGCAGGGCGGCCGCACCCTCGAAATCCAGCGCCTGATCGGCCGTTCGCTGCGCGCTGCGCTGGACATGTCCAAGCTGGGCGACGTGACCCTGTACGTCGACTGCGACGTGATCCAGGCCGACGGCGGCACGCGTACTGCCTCCATCACCGGTGCCATGGTTGCACTCGTCGACGCGCTGAAAGTGATCAAGAAGCGTGGCGGCCTGAAGGGCGGCGACCCGCTCAAGCAGATGATCGCCGCTGTGTCGGTGGGCATGTACCAGGGCGAGCCTGTGCTGGACCTGGACTACCTGGAAGACTCGGCCGCCGAGACCGACCTGAACGTGGTGATGACCAGCACCGGTGGTTTCATCGAAGTGCAGGGTACCGCCGAAGGTGCGCCATTCCAGCCGGCAGAGCTGAATGCCATGCTGGCCCTGGCCCAGAAAGGCATGACCGAGATTTTCGAGCTGCAGAACGCCGCGCTGGCCGACTGAACCAGCTTCAAGGAGAAGCGCCATGAGTGACAGCCAATTGCCTGTTCCGGCACCGTCCAAGGAAGTGCGCCAGTGGGCGATGTTGTGTCACTTCGCGGCGTTTCTGGGGTTGGTGTTCCCTTTCGGCAGCCTTTTGGGGCCGTTGATCCTGTGGCAGATCAAGAAGGACATGGACCCACTGATCGATGACCAGGGCAAGGAGGCCCTGAACTTCCAGATCACCGTGGCCATCGCCTGGCTGGTCTGCATGGTGCTCGGGTTCGTGGTGATCGGCTTTCTGTTGATGTTGATCCTAGTGGTCGCGGCGCTGGTGCTGACGATCATTGGCGGGATCAAGGCCAACAACGGCACGGCCTACCGCTACCCGTGGACCTGGCGGCTGATCAAGTAAACAGGCGCGCACAAAAAAACCGACAGCGATGTCGGTTTTTTTGTACCTGGACAAAGACCTCAGATGGTCAGTGTCCAGTCGTAGTCCACGATCAGCGGCGCATGCTGCGAGAAGCGCGGCTGGCGCGGCAGGCGTGCGCTGCGCACAAAGCGGCGCAGGCCCGGGGTCAGCAACTGGTAGTCGAAACGCCAGCCCAGGTTGAGCATCTCGGCCTGTTCGTTATCCGGCCACCAGCTGTACTGGTCGCCTTCACGGCTGACTTCGCGCAGGGCGTCGACATAGCCCATGTTGCCGACAATCTCGTCCATCCAGGCCCGTTCCGGCGCCAGGAAGCCCGGCGATTGCTGGCTGTCGCGCCAGTTCTTGATATCCAGCTTCTGTTGCGCCACGTACAGCGAGCCACAGTAAATGTACTCGCGACGTTTGCGTCGCTGTTTATCCAGATAACGGGCGAAGTCGTCCATTAGCTTGAACTTCTGGTTCAAGTCTTCATCGCCGTTCTGCCCCGAAGGGAGCAGCAAGGTCGCGATGCTGACCTTGTCGAAATCGGCTTGCAGGTAGCGCCCGTAGCGGTCGGCTGTCTCGAAGCCGAGGCCGCTGATGACCGCCTTGGGTTGCAACCGCGAGTACAAAGCCACGCCACCTTGGGTGGGCACTTCGGCATCGCAGGCATAAAGGAAGTAGCCATCCAGTTGGAAGGCTGGATCGTCCAGTTCAAAGGCGGAGGCGCGGGTGTCCTGCAGGCAGATGACGTCGGCATTCTGGGCTTGCAGCCAACTGAGCAAACCACGCTCGACTGCAGCCTGAATACCATTAACGTTCACACTGATGATCCGCATAAATGGCCCCAAAAATCGCGTGCGTGTATGATACACGCCGTCTACCTAATTAGCTAAAGCCGTGGTATCTGAGGTTTTTTTCATGCAGGCGTATCAACGCGATTTCATTCGTTTTGCCATCGATCGCGGTGTTTTGCGCTTCGGTGAGTTCACCCTCAAGTCCGGGCGCACCAGCCCGTATTTCTTCAATGCAGGCTTGTTCAACTCGGGTTCGGCCCTGGCGCAGTTGGGGCGTTTCTACGCGGCAGCCATCGTTGAAAGCGGCATTTCCT
This sequence comes from Pseudomonas emilianonis, assembly GCF_023072625.1. Classification (NCBI taxonomy): domain Bacteria; kingdom Pseudomonadati; phylum Pseudomonadota; class Gammaproteobacteria; order Pseudomonadales; family Pseudomonadaceae; genus Pseudomonas; species Pseudomonas emilianonis. The sequence continues at coordinate 13,035 of NZ_JAKNRV010000048.1, read as the reverse complement.
TTGACGTTCTGTTCGGTCCGGCCTACAAGGGCATCCCACTGGCCGCTGCGACGGCCGTGGCGTTGGCTGAACACCATGGGCGCGATCTGCCGTGGTGCTTCAACCGCAAGGAAGCCAAGGCCCATGGCGAAGGCGGTAGCTTGGTGGGCGCGCCGCTGACCGGCAACGTGCTGATCATCGACGACGTGATCACCGCAGGCACCGCCATCCGTGAAGTGATGCAGATCATCGCGTCCCAGGAGGGTGCCAAGGCGGCAGGCGTGCTGATCGCCTTGAACCGCCAGGAGCGCGGCAATGGCGAATTGTCGGCGATCCAGGAAGTGGAGCGCGATTTCGGCATTCCGGTGGTGAGCATCGTGTCGTTGAACCAGGTGTTGCAGTTCCTCGAAGACGATCCGCAACTCAAGCAGCATTTGCCGGCGGTGCGGGCGTACCGCGAGCAGTTCGGCGTCTGACACCGAACCCCCTCCCACATAAAAAGGCCCCGCTCAATCAGATTGAGCGGGGCCTTTTGGTTTTCAGCGCTTAAGGACGCTTGCGATTACTGATCAGCGTGCCCACACCGGTGTCGGTGAAGATTTCCAGCAGGATCGCATTCGGTACGCGACCATCAAGGATCAGTGAGCTGCCAACGCCGCCCTGTACCGCTTCCAGCGCACAACGGATCTTCGGCAGCATGCCGCCGTAGATGGTGCCATCGGCGATCAACTCGTCCACTTGTTGGGTGGTCAGGCCGGTCAGCACCTTGCCTTGCTTGTCCATCAAGCCCGCAATGTTGGTCAGCAGCATCAGCTTTTCAGCCTTCAGCGCTTCGGCCACTTTGCCGGCTACCAGGTCGGCGTTGATGTTGTAGGACTCACCGTTAGCGCCCACGCCGATCGGTGCGATAACCGGGATGAAATCACCTTTGACCAGCAGGTTCAGCAAGTCGGTGTTGATGCCGATCACTTCGCCTACCTGGCCGATGTCGATGATTTCCGGCTGGGTCATTTCCGGCGTCTGACGGGTCACGGTCAGTTTTTTTGCGCGGATCAGCTCCGCGTCCTTGCCGGTCAGGCCAATCGCGCTGCCGCCGTGGCGGTTGATCAGGTTGACGATGTCTTTGTTTACCTGGCCGCCGAGGACCATCTCCACCACGTCCATGGTCTGCGCGTCAGTGACGCGCATGCCATCGATGAAGTGACTCTCGATCGACAAGCGCTTGAGCAGGTCGCCGATTTGCGGGCCGCCGCCGTGGACCACCACCGGGTTGATCCCCACGGCTTTCATCAACACGATGTCGCGGGCAAAGCCGGTTTTCAGCTCGTCGCTTTCCATGGCATTGCCGCCGTATTTGATCACCAGCGTCTTGCCGACGTAGCGTCGAATGTAGGGCAGCGCTTCGGACAGGACCTTGGCGGTGTTGGCAGCGGCTTCGCGTTCGAGGGTCATTCAGGGCTCCGGTGCAAAAAAATCAGAACGGTAATTGGAGATCAGGGGCAACACGTTTCAACTGGGCGTGGAACACGTCCTTGATGCGCTGCAACTCAGCCTCGGTATCCGCCTCGAAACGCAGCACCAGCACCGGTGTGGTGTTGGACGCGCGAACCAGGCCCCAGCCTTTGGCGTAATCGACTCGCACACCATCAATGGAGGTCAGGTTGGCACCTTCGCCCCATTGCGCATCGTGCAATGCGTCAATGATGCTGAATTTGCTCTCTTCGGTCACATGGATATTGATCTCTGGCGTAGAAATATCGTTCGGGAAGGTCTGAAACAGCTCCTGCGCCGTGGATTTTTCCTTGCTGAGGATCTCCAGCAGGCGAGCGGCGCTGTAAATGCCGTCGTCAAACCCGAACCAACGCTCTTTGAAGAACACGTGGCCGCTCATTTCGCCGGCCAGCAGCGCGCCTGTTTCCTTCATTTTCTTTTTGATCAACGAATGACCGGTCTTCCACATTAGCGGGCGACCGCCGTACTCCTTGATCAGCGGCGTCAGGCGACGGGTGCATTTCACGTCGAAGATGATTTCGGCATTCGGGTTGCGCGCCACCACATCACGGGCAAACAACATCAGCAGGCGGTCGGCGAATACGTTTTCGCCGGTGTTGGTCACCACGCCCACGCGGTCGCCGTCGCCGTCGAAGGCCAGGCCTACGTCGGCCCCGGTTTCCTTGACCTTGGCGATCAGGTCCACCAGGTTTTCAGGCTTGCCCGGGTCCGGGTGGTGGTTGGGGAAGGTGCCGTCGACGTCGCAGAACAACGGCACCACTTCGCAGTTCAGGGCTTCGAGCAGTTGCGGGGCGATCACGCCGGCCGCGCCGTTGCCGCAGTCCACCACCACTTTCAGGCGACGTGCGAGTTTGACGTCGCCGGTGATTTCGTCGGAGTAGCGCTGAAGAATGTCGACCTTGGTGATGCTGCCTTTGCCGCTGGTCAGGTCGTTGGTTTTCAGGCGTGTGTGCAGGGCCTGGATCTGTTCGTTGGCCAGGGTGTCGCCGGCGATGACGATCTTGAAGCCGTTGTAGTCCGAAGGGTTGTGGCTGCCGGTGAGCATCACCCCGGATTTGCCGGCCAGCACGTTGGCGGCGTAGTACAGCGCCGGGGTCGGCACCAGGCCGACATCGCTGACATGGCAACCGCTGTCGGCCAGGCCCTGGATCAAGTGTTCCACCAACTCGGGGCCGGACAGGCGGCCGTCACGGCCAACCGAAACGTTTGGCTCATCCTGGGCCAGGCTTTGGGCGCCGATGGCGCGGCCAATCCAGTAAGCGGTTTCGGCGGTCAGGGTCTTGGGCACCACGCCACGGATGTCATAGGCGCGGAAGATGCTGTCGGGAAAGGTCGGTGCTACTCGGGCGGCGGTACTCATCGCGGGGGGAAACTCCATCTGAGAGAGGCAAGGCTGGCCTTAATGCGGCTGACCGGCAGGCTTAAACTGAAGGGTATGACGGCGTTTTCGGTGCAGAGTTCGTGGTGCAAAAAGGCCATCGGAGCACTCGCTCCGCGCTTATGTTCGGGTAGTGCTTTGATTTTACTGAGAAAATATCGTTCGTCAGGTCCGCGCATTCTTCATCCTGAAAGGCTATGCGGTGGCGTCGGGCCGGGCCGGGCCGGACAGTCGCGTCCGCCCCGGTTCAGCGTGGTCAGTGACTGCCGGAATGCCCAAAGCCGCCTGCACCGCGCTGGGTTGCGTCGAATTCCTGTACCAGTTCGAAGTGCGCCTGCACCACCGGCACCAGCACCAACTGCGCAATGCGCTCGCCGACGACGATGTTGAAGGCGGTCTGGCCACGGTTCCAGCACGACACCATCAACTCGCCCTGGTAGTCCGAGTCGATCAGGCCGACCAGGTTACCCAGCACGATGCCGTGCTTATGGCCGAGGCCGGAGCGCGGCAGGATCAGCGCCGCCAGGCCCGGGTCGCCGACGTAGATCGACAGGCCGGTTGGAATCAGCAGGGTCTGGCCCGGCTCAAGGATGGTGTCCTCCTTGAGCATGGCGCGCAGGTCCAGGCCGGCGGAGCCCGGTGTGGCATAGGCCGGCAGTGGGAAGTCGGTGCCGATGCGGGGGTCGAGGATCTTGGCTTGCAAAGCGTGCATGTAAATTAAACCTGGTTCAGCCGTTGGGCGATAAAAGAGATCAGTTGGCGGGCAATCTTGCCCTTGCTGGTCTGGGCGAAAAGGGTGGCGTGCAGGTCGCGGTCGATCACGCTGCAGGCGTTTTCCTCGCTGTTGAAGCCGATGCTCGGGTTGGCGACATCATTGGCAACGATCAGGTCGAGATTTTTGTCTTTCAATTTGCGCGCGGCGTAATCCAGCAAGTGCTCGGTCTCGGCGGCGAAACCGACGCTGAACGGGCGGTCCGGGCGGCTGGCGATGGTGGCCAGGATGTCCGGGTTGCGCACCATTTGCAGGAGCAGGCCGTCGCCGCTGGTAGGGTCTTTCTTGAGCTTTTGCGGGGCGACGACTTCCGGGCGGTAATCCGCAACCGCTGCCGAAGCGATAAACAGGTCGCAGGGAATGGCCGCCTCACAGGCCGCCAACATGTCCCGGGCGCTGACCACGTCGATTCGCGTGACGCGATCGGGGGTCGGCAAATGCACCGGGCCGGTGATGAGCGTCACGCGCGCGCCTGCCTCAACCGCCGCTTCAGCCAGGGCAAAGCCCATTTTCCCTGAGCTATGGTTGGTGATGTAGCGCACCGGGTCGATGTTTTCCTGGGTCGGGCCGGCGGTGATCAACACGTGCTTGCCGGTCAGGGCCAGGTGCTGGAAGCACTCGGCGGCGCACAGCGCCAGGTCGGTGGCTTCGAGCATGCGGCCCATGCCGACGTCGCCGCAGGCCTGGCTGCCGGAGGCCGGGCCGAACACCTTGAGGCCACGGCTTTGCAGGAGTTGAGTGTTGGCTTGGGTGGCCGGGTCGCGCCACATGGCCTGGTTCATGGCCGGGGCAATAGCGACGGTAGCGTCGGTGGCCAGGACCAGGGTGGTCAGCAGGTCATCGGCGATACCTTGCGCCAGGCGGGCGATCAAGTCGGCAGTGGCGGGGGCGATTAGTACCAGATCGGCCCATTTGGCCAGTTCGATATGGCCCATGGCGGCTTCGGCGGCCGGGTCCAGCAGGTCCAGGTGAACCGGGTGGCCGGACAAGGCCTGCATGGTCAGCGGGGTGATGAACTCGCTGCCGCCGCGGGTCATGACCACGCGCACTTCGGCGCCCTGGTCGAGAAGCCTGCGAACCAGCTCTGCGCTCTTGTAGGCGGCAATGCCGCCGCCGACGCCGAGAACGATGCGTTTCCGATACAGACGCTGCATTGGTTTGCCTTTCCAGTTCAGTGAAGCCAGTTCAGTGACGCCTGCGACGCCCCCTCCCCAGGTGAAATCGCATGCAAAAAAGAGCGGCTACGATAACACAGCGTCCGCCAGGCAACAGCGGCGCACATGCACAGGGAGGTGGGATGAGTATTCGTGATTGGCCGGCAGCAGAGCGGCCACGAGAGAAACTGTTGGAGTGGGGCGCGGCGAGTTTGTCCGACGCCGAACTGTTGGCAATCTTCCTGCGCACCGGGGTAACCGGGCGAAGCGCAGTGGACCTGGCACGCCATCTTCTTGCGCAGTTCGGTGGACTGCGCCCGTTGCTGGAGGCCAGCCAGGTGCTGTTCAGCCAGCAGTTGGGGCTGGGGCCGGCAAAGTTTGCCCAACTGCAGGCGGTGCTGGAGATGTCCCGGCGCCACCTGGCCGAACAGTTGCGCGGTGACTCAGTGCTGGAAAGCCCGGTCGCTGTGCGTGACTACCTCAAGGCGCTGTTGCGCCATGAACCTCACGAGATTTTCGGCTGCCTGTTTCTCGATTCAAAGCATCGGGTACTGGGTTTCGAGGCGTTGTTCCAGGGCACCATCGATGCCACCGTGGTTTACCCCCGGCAAGTGGTCAAGCGCGCCCTGGCATACAACGCGGCGGCGTTGATCCTGTGCCACAACCATCCCTCGGGGAGCGTGGAGCCGAGTGCGGCTGATCGAAAATTGACCAAAATTCTGCAAAAGGCCTTGGAAGTGGTGGATGTACGGGTGCTGGATCACATCATCGTGGGGGATGGTGATCCGTTGTCGATGGCGGAATATGGATGGATGTAGCCCCCCCCAACCGGGCGGATGGGGGGTGATTGCTCAGGGCTTGACGCTGACCTTGGAGAAATCCTGCCGCCCAAATGGGCTCACCTGGTATCCCTCGACATTCTTGCGGGCCAGGGCGAACGCCGTTGGGTGCGCCAGCGGCAGCCACAGAGCCTGTTGCTGGATCTGCGCCTGGGCCTGTTGATACAGCTTGCTGCGCACCCCTTGCTCGCTGGTGGTCTTGCCGGCGCTGATGAGCTTGTCCAGGGCCGGGTCGCAATAGCGCGCGAAGTTGGTGCCGGACTTCAGCGCCGCGCAAGAGAACTGCGGCGTCAGGAAGTTATCCGGGTCGCCGTTGTCCCCGGCCCAGCCCATGAACAGCAGGTCGTGTTCGCCGGCCTTGGCACGGCGAATCAGCTCGCCCCATTCGATCACGCGGATCTCAGCCTGGATGCCGACCTTGGCCAGGTCCGCCTGCAGCAGTTGCGCGCCGAGGCTTGGGTTGGGGTTCAGCAGGCTGCCGGTGGGGCGTGTCCAGATCGTGGTCTTGAAGCCGTCCTTGAGCCCGGCGCGCTCCAGCAGCAGCTTGGCTTTGGCGATGTCCTGTGGATAACCCGGCAAATCCTTGGCATAGCTCCAGGTGTTGGGCGGGTAGGGGCCGTTGGCGGCTTCGGCGGTGCCTTCGAACACCGCTTTGAGATAGCTACCCTTGTCGAAGGCCAGGTTGATCGCTTGGCGCACTTCAGGCTTGTCCAGCGGCGGGTGCTGGCTGTTGATCGCGACGAATGCGGTCATGAATGCTGCGGTTTTTTCCACTTTGAGTGCGGGGTCTTTCTCGGCTTCGCCCACATCCAGCGGTTTGGGGGACAGTGCGATCTGGCATTCGTCGCGGTGCAGTTTCTGCAGGCGCACGTTCGCATCCGGGGTGATGGCGAAGATCAAGTTATCCACAGCCGGTTTGCCGGCGAAGTAGTCCGGGTTGGCTTTGTAGCGCACCACGGCATCTTTCTGGAACCGCGTGAAAATGAACGGGCCCGTACCGATAGGCTGGCTGTTGAGCTTCTCCGGGGTGCCGGCCTTGAGCAGCTTGTCGGCGTATTCGGCCGGGTAGATCGAGGCAAAACCCATGCTCAGCGCGGCGAGGAAAGTCGAGTCGGCGTGATCGAGGGTGAAGCGCACGGTCAGCGGGTCAAGGGCGTCGATCTTCTTGATCAGTGTCGGCAATTGCAGGGACTGAGCGTGGGGGAAACCGCTCTGGGCGATCTTGTGCCACGGGTTGGCCGGGTCGAGCATGCGCTCGAAGCTGAAGCGTACATCTTCGGCGGTCAGGGTACGGCTCGGGGTGAAATAATCGGTGCGGTGGAATTTTACGTTGGGGTGCAATTGGAAGGTGTAGGTCAGGCCGTCCGGCGACACTTCCCAACTGTCCGCCAGGCTTGGCACCAGTTTGCCGCTGGCCGCGTCATAGTCCACCAAGCTGTTCATCAGCACGTCGGCCGAGGCGTTGGTGGTGGTCAGCGAGTTGTACTGCACCACGTCGAACCCTTCGGGACTGGCCTCGGTACAAACGCTCAGATTGGTCGCCGCCAAGGCCTGCGACGCGATAAATAGAGGGGCTAGCAAAAGCGGTAGGGCAGCGAGGCGCATGTTCGGTTTCCTGTGCAGATCGAAGGCCCATCTGCGAGTGCAGTCTGGAAAAGTCCTACCGTAGTGGTCTGATTGATAAATGACTAGCCCATTTTTGCCTGTGCTTTTGCCTCAAATGCTGTTTTGATGGCGCCTCAGCGCGTTTCGCCGTGTACTTTTTGGTGCCTGCGGGCGTTGTAAATCATTCTGTGCGACGAGTGGTCGGCTGTTGCAGCGGCCCCTCCTGGCAACGGTTCGGGCATCTGTCGCCGAGATTTACGCCGGTAAAAACACACGGGCTGTTGTTGCACTTGGGTCTTTCTGGTATAAAGCAGCGCTCTTTTCTAGGGGCCCGGTTCCTTCGCTTGTAGGTGTAGCCGGTAAGACCCTAAAGAAACGCGGCGCCTGGCGCCAAATGACTGAGAGATTAAGCGGCCAACCCATGCCGGGTTGGGCATGTGGTTTTAGAGGGCTGAGGCATGTCGAGAGTCTGTCAAGTTACCGGTAAGGGTCCGGTGACTGGGAATAACATTTCCCACGCAAATAACAAAACCCGTCGTCGTTTCCTGCCGAACCTGCAGCATCACCGCTTCTGGGTTGAAGAAGAGAAACGTTTTGTTCGCCTGCGTGTATCTGCCAAAGGCATGCGCATCATCGACAAGCGTGGCATCACTGTCGTGCTGGCCGAAATCCGTGCCGCTGGCAAGATCTAAGGAGCTCTATCATGCGTGAATTGATTCGAATGATCTCTAGCGCCGGTACTGGTCACTTCTACACTACCGACAAGAACAAGCGTACTACCCCGGACAAGCTCGAAAAGAAAATGTTCGACCCGCGCGTTCGCAAGCACGTGATCTACAAAGAAGGCAAAATCAAGTAATTGATTTTCTTCCTTGTGAAAAAAAGCCCGTATCTCACGATGCGGGCTTTTTTTTGCGTGGGATTTGCTGATCAGGCTTTCTGTTCGAACACCACGTAGATCTTGCGGCAGGGCTCCAGCACTTCCCAGGTGCCGCTGAAGCCGGCCGGGATCACGAAGCGGTCGCCGGCGCGCAAGGTCTTGGCGTTGCCCTCGGCATCGCGCAGTACGGAAACCCCCTGCACAATCTCGCAGTACTCATGCTCGGTGTAGTTGACCTTCCACTGCCCGACCTCACCTTCCCAGACCCCGGCGCTCATCTGGCCGCACGGGCTGTTGTAGTGGTTGTAGATCGTCTGCTCGGGATCGCCCTTGAGGATTTTCTCGGCAGCAGGGCGGTAGCGATCGGCGGCGGTCTTGGCTTGGCTGAAGTCGATGATGTCCTGGATGCTCATGTGCGTGTCCCGTCTGGCCTGCGGTTGGGGAGCCCAAAGTCTATGTTTATTAAAATGAACATCGCAAGGGCGTTTACCGGCGTTATGTCAAATATATTGATACATCCCCAGCCGCTGGTTTAGGGTGGTAGCTGCCTTTAGCCGAACAAATGGCTGGTAGGGCAAGCATTCTTTGAGGCTGCCTGGGCACATTGCCTGGCCCTTGTATTCAATAAGAGGAGGACACTCGCATGACCACCCTGACCCGTGCCGACTGGGAACAACGCGCCAAGGACCTGAAGATCGAAGGTCGCGCCTATATCAATGGCGAGTACACCGCGGCGGTTTCCGGCGACACGTTTGAATGCATCAGCCCGGTCGATGGCCGCCTGCTGACCAGCGTTGCCAGTTGTGACGTCGCCGACGCCCAGCGCGCCGTGGAAAATGCCCGCGCCACGTTCAATTCCGGTGTCTGGTCGCGCCTGGCGCCGGCCAAGCGCAAGGCCACCATGATCCGTTTCGCCGCGTTGCTCAAGGCCAATGCCGAAGAGCTGGCGCTGCTGGAAACCCTGGACATGGGCAAGCCGATCAGCGATGCCCTGAACATCGATGTACCTGGCGCGGCGAATGCCCTGAGCTGGAGTGGCGAGGCAATCGACAAGATTTACGATGAGGTTGCCGCCACCCCTCACGATCAGTTGGGTCTGGTGACCCGTGAGCCGATCGGTGTGGTCGGCGCCATCGTGCCGTGGAACTTCCCGCTGATGATGGCTTGCTGGAAACTCGGGCCGGCGCTGTCCACCGGTAACTCCGTCATCCTCAAACCGTCCGAAAAATCCCCGCTGACCGCCATCCGCATCGCGGCCCTCGCCGTTGAGGCCGGTATTCCAAAAGGCGTGTTCAACGTGCTGCCGGGTTATGGCCACACCGTGGGTAACGCGCTGGCGCTGCACATGGATGTCGACACCCTGGTGTTCACCGGCTCCACCAAAATCGCCAAACAACTGTTGATCCGCTCCGGTGAATCGAACATGAAGCGTGTGTGGCTGGAGGCGGGCGGCAAGAGCCCGAACATCGTGTTCGCCGATGCCCCGGACCTGCAAGCCGCCGCCGAATCCGCCGCCGGTGCCATTGCCTTCAACCAGGGTGAAGTCTGCACCGCCGGTTCGCGCCTGCTGGTGGAGCGTTCCATCAAGGATAAATTCCTACCACTGGTGATCGCTGCGCTGAAGGGCTGGAAGCCAGGCAATCCGCTGGACCCGGCTACGAACGTCGGCGCGCTGGTGGACACTCAACAGATGAACACCGTGCTGTCCTACATCGAAGCCGGCCACGCCGACGGCGCCAAATTGGTGGCCGGTGGCAAGCGCATCCTTGAAGAGACCGGCGGCACCTACGTCGAACCGACGATTTTCGACGGCGTGACCAACGCCATGAAGATTGCCCGGGAAGAAATCTTCGGCCCGGTCCTCTCGGTGCTCACCTTCGACAGCGCCGAAGAAGCCATCGCCATCGCCAACGACACCCAATACGGCCTGGCCGCAGCGGTGTGGACGGCGGATCTCTCCAAGGCGCACCTCACCGCCAAAGCCTTGCGCGCCGGTAGTGTGTGGGTCAACCAGTACGACGGCGGTGACATGACCGCGCCGTTTGGCGGCTTCAAGCAGTCGGGTAACGGTCGCGACAAGTCGCTGCATGCGTTCGACAAGTACACCGAGCTGAAGGCGACCTGGATCAAGCTCTAAGCAACACCGCAGGTCCCTGTAGGAGCGAGCTTGCTCGCGAAAAACGCCAACGATAACGCGTGCTGTCTGGTTGAACGCGGTGTCTTTGAGTTCTTCGCGAGCACGCTCGCTCCTACAGTTCGTTTACAACCCTGAAAATAGTTATCCACAGGAGCGTGGAAATGCGTTGGGCGACTTATTTCGCCGTCCTGGCCTCGGTGCTCAGCGTCGGCCTGGCGTTGGGCGTCAGCATGCCGTTGGTATCCCTGCGCCTGGAAGGCTGGGGCTACGGCAGCTTCGCCATCGGGGTGATGGCTGCGATGCCGGCCTTCGGCGTGCTGTTGGGGGCGAAGGTCTCCAGCCGGCTGGCGTCCTGGCTGGGCACCGCCCACCTGATGCGCTTGTGCCTGTGGGCGGGGGCGGTGTCCATCGGCCTGCTGGCGATTCTGCCGAGCTACCCGGTGTGGCTGGTGCTGCGGCTGATGATCGGGGTGATCCTGACCATCGTGTTTATCCTGGGCGAAAGCTGGATCAACCAGTTGGTGGTGGAGCAATGGCGTGGCCGGCTGGTGGCGCTGTATGGCTGCACCTATGCGTTGAGCCAGTTGTCGGGGCCGTTGTTGTTGGGCCTGCTGGGCACCGACCATGATTATGGGTTCTGGGTGGGCGTAGGCCTGTTGACGCTGGCGCCGTTGCTGTTGCTGGGGCGTTCCGGGGCGCCGACCGCCGACTCCTTCAGCGTGACGTTTGCCGAGCTGTGGCGCTTTTGCCGGAGCCTGCCGGCGATTGCCTGGGCGGTGGCGTTGTTCGCTGCGTTCGAGGCGATGATTCTGACGCTGCTGCCGGTGTATTGCCTGCAACAGGGCTTCACGGCCGAGGTCGCCCTGGCGATGGTCAGTACAGTGGTGGTGGGCGACGCGTTGCTGCAGTTGCCCATCGGCGCACTGGCCGACTACCTGCCGCGCCGCACGCTGTTCTTGAGTTGCGCCCTCGTGTTGCTGGCGTCGAGCCTGGCGATTCCGTTGTTGCTGCACACGCCGTTGATCTGGCCGGTGTGGGTGCTGTTCGGCGCCAGTGCGGGCGGGTTGTTTACGTTGTCGTTGATCCTGATTGGCGAGCGTTACCGCGACGATGCGCTGGTGCGCGCCAATGCCCACGTGGCGCAACTCTGGGGCATCGGTTGCCTGATCGGGCCGTTGGTCGCCGGTGCGGGCAGTCAGTGGGTCAGCGGGCAGGCGTTGCCGTGGCTGATGGCGGCGGGAGCGCTTGGGCTGGTGGTGCTGTTGTTGCGCCAGGGCGCGTTTGGCGTCGTGCAATCGGCCTAGCACCTGATTTGGTCTTAGAGCATGCGTTCCAGGCCGACGGAGGTGGCGAACCAGGCATTGAAACGGCGCCACCAACTGCCGGGCTCGCGGGTCAGGGTGTGCAGTTGCCCGTTATCCTCGGTCGTCCACACCACCTGGCCATCCTGTAGTTTTGCTTCGTAGCTCAATGCTGGCGCCATGCCTTGCAGCGCCAGGTTGCGCACGTGCTCGGCCAGCTCGGGGCTGTCCACCAGCACGCCGACTTCGGTGTTCCACAGCACCGAGCGCGGGTCGAAGTTGAACGAGCCGATAAACGATTTCTGCCGATCAAAAATCATCGCCTTGCTGTGCAGGCTGGAGTCCGAGCCGAGGAAGGTGCCGCGACGAAACAGGTGTGGCCCGCTGCCTGTGCCGGGCGCACCCGGTTGGCGGCGCAACTCATAGAGTTTCACGCCGTGCTCCAGCAGCGCCTTGCGATAGGGTGCGTAGCCGCCGTGTACGGCCGGAACGTCGGTGGCTTCGAGGGAGTTGGTCAGCAGGCTTACCGAGACGCCCGCGTCTGCGCGCCCGGTCAGGTACACCAGGCCCGGCTGCCCCGGCACGAAATACGCCGAGATCATCACCAGTTCATGGTCGACGCCTGCCAACTCCGGCGCCAGTTGGGTGGTCAGCAGCAGCCGTGGGTCCGGATCAGCCTTGGCGAGTACCTTGCTCGGTGCGTCCCACAGTGCCTGGTTCCAGGCCCAGATCAGCTCGCTGCGCCAGATGTCCAGGCGCGGTTCGGTCTTGTAGATGCGTAGACGGTTGTAGAGCGCGTGGTTCTGTTGGCGCGATTGGGCCAGTGACTCTTCCAGGCGCAAGCGTCCTTTGCTCAAGTCACCTTTGGACGGCAGGTTAGAGACGAACTCATCGATGGGTTTGCTCAGTGCGCTGTTCCAGTACTGGTCGAAACTGTGGCCCAGTTGCTCGGCCACCGGGCCCACGCTGAGCATGTCGATATCGGTGAAATTCAGGTTCGGTTCGGCGTCGAAATATTCGTCGCCCAGGTTACGCCCGCCGACGATGGCCGCGCTGTTGTCCGCCAGCCACAGCTTGTTGTGCATGCGTCGATGTTGCCGCGACAGGTTGAGCAGGCGCCCCATGGCCCGCGTCACGCCGGTGCTGCGCCCCAGGTGCAACGGGTTGAATAGGCGAATCTGGATGTTGGGGTGGGCGGCGAGGGTGGCGATGACCTGATCGAGGCCGTCGCTGGTGGTGTCGTCCAGCAGGATGCGCACGCGCACGCCACGGTCGGCGGCCTTGAGCAGTTCATCCACGAGCAGGCGAGTGCTGATGCCGTCGTGGACGATGTAGTACTGCAGGTCGAGGCTGGTCTGGGCGTTGCGGATCAGTTCGGCGCGGGCCATGAACGCCTCGCTGCTGTTGGGCAGCAAGCGAAAGCCGGAGCGGCCCTGATGTGGCGCGGCCTGGGCCTGGATCGAGCGCCCGAACGACGT
>NZ_JAKNRV010000489.1:0-3243 GCF_023072625.1 Pseudomonas emilianonis | reverse complement strand
CACCGGGTCGCACACCACCGGCAAGTGCGGGTGCGCCTGCAGCAGTTCGACCACGGTGTCGACCATCGCGGAGGAACCGAGCATACCCAGCTTGACCGCCGCCACTTGCGAATCGCCGAGCACGGCATTGGCCTGGGCCAGTACCCACTCGCGGTCGAGCACGCGGAAATCGCTGACATTGACGGTGTTCTGCACCGTCAGCGCGGTAACGGCCGGAGCCGCATGGCAACCCTGGGCGAGCAGGGCTTCGATATCTGCCTGCAAGCCGGCGCCACCACTGGGATCATGGCCGGAGAGACAGAGGACAACGGGGCGAGAGCTGTAGATATTCATGGTGCGCGAGCTTACCACCAAACGCTTTTGGCGTGGCCGTCTGGCGATGGCTGAATTTTGTCGGTATTCGTGGGTGTTTATGGCTGTTTGCTAGTATCGATTTTTAGTTGAATAAGCCGCTGAAAGCCTTGTTCTAGAGCCTCTTTAAAAATTATCTTGATGGTGTCCAATGGCCTTTAGCGGCTATGCTAAAGTGGATTCAAATAACTTACTGTATCGCCGGTATACGTCTTCTCAAAAGGAATGGGGGCTATTTGACATAACCGGACAGGCCACGCTGGGGCTCTATGCGCTATTTGCTGATTTTATTGTTGTGCGGGCTACCGCTGTTCGCCAACGCCATTGAGTTCACCCAAGACACTCGAAGCCTGCCCTTGGGCCGTGCCATGCAAGTGCTCGAAGACCCAACTAACACCCTGACCATCGCCGATGTGAGTGCTCCCACCGCCGCCACACAGTTCAAACCCCACGACAAAGACACCCTCAACGCCGGCTATTCGCGCTCGGTGTTCTGGCTCAAGGTCAACCTGCGCTACCTGCCCAAGCAGCCTGAAACCCAGCGCACCTGGCTGCTGGAGTTAGCCTATCCGCCCCTCGACCACCTTGACCTGTACCTGCCCGACAGCACCGGCAACTATCGCCTGGCCGGTCGCACCGGGGATGCCCTGCCGTTTTCCAGTCGCGAGATTCGCCAGAACAACTACCTGTTCAAGCTCGACTTCACACCGGGCGAAACCAAGACCGTCTACCTGCGCCTGCAAAGCGAAGGCTCGATCCAGGCGCCGCTGACGCTGTGGTCCAGCACCGCCTACCTTGAGCAGCAACCGCTGCGCCTGTACGTATTGGGCCTGATCTATGGCGTGTTGCTGGGGATGCTGGTGTACAACCTGTTCATCTACCTCAGCGTGCGCGACACCAGCTACCTTTATTACATCTTCTACATCGCCTCGTTTGGCCTATACCAGTTGTCGGTGAACGGCGCGGCGGTGGAGTATTTCTGGCCGAACAACCCCTGGTGGGCGAATGCCGCGACGCCCTTCCTGATCGGCTCGGCGGCGTTGTTCGGCAGCTTGTTCGCCCGCAGCTTCCTGCACACCGCCCAGCACAGCCGCTGGATCAATCGCCTGTTGCTGGGGTTGGTGGCCTGCGGCGCGGTGGTGATGCTGCTCTCGCTGATGACCAGCTACGCCCTGGCGCTGCGCCTGGCTACCGGTTTGGCGCTGGTGTTTACCGTGACCATCTTTGTCGCCGCCATCAAGGCCTGGTACTGCGGGCAGCGGGTGGCGCGCTATTTCATCATTGCCTGGTCGGCGTTCCTGTTGGGCGGTGTGGTCAACACCCTGATGGTGCTGGGCTACCTGCCCAACGTGTTCCTCACCATGTACGCCAGCCAGATCGGCTCGGCGATCGAAGTGGCGCTGTTGTCCCTGGCCCTGGCGGATCGCATCAACAGCATGCGTGAGCAACAGGCGCAGATCCTCTACGACGCGAGCCAGAAACTCGAAGTACTCAACCAGCAGTTGGCCCGCAGTAACCGGCTCAAGGACGAGTTCCTCGCCACCCTGACCCACGAACTGCGCACGCCGATGAATGGCGTGATCGGCTCCCTTGAGCTGATGCAGACCGTGCCCCTGGACGACGACCTGGCGCAGTACCAGCAAACCGCCGCCGGCTCGGCGCGGGACATGATGCGCATGGTCAATGGCATCCTCACCCTCACCGAATTGCAGGCCGGACGCCTGAGCGCCCAGCCCAAGGTGTTCAGCCTGCGCGGCGTGCTCGGCACCTTGCGCCAGCAGTTCAGCGCCAGCGCGCAGAGCAAAGGTCTGGCCTTTTCCATCGATGTCGCCGACGAGTTGCCCGACCGCCTGCACGGCGACGCCGACAAACTCAGCCAGTGCCTGGATTGCCTGTTGGACAACGCCTTCAAGTTCACCCACGAAGGCGCCGTGCGTCTGCGGGTGGTCGGCGTGCCCCTGAGCGACGGCGCAGTGCGCCTGAGTTTTATCGTCACCGACACGGGCATCGGCTTTGCTTTTCTCGACGAGGCCACCCTGTACCAGCGTTTCTTCCAGCTCGATGGCTCGACGACGCGCGAATACGGCGGCCTGGGAATTGGTCTGGCGATCTGCCGGCAACTGATCGAATTACTCGGCGGGCGCCTCACCCATCATTCCGAACCGCGCAAGGGCAGTCGCTTCCAGTTGGAACTGGCGGTCACCGCGCTGCAGCTCGAGCCACGCCCGGCGAGCCCTGAGCGCGAACGCACGCCTGCGCAGTGCACGGTGCTGTTGGTGGACGACAACAGCGTCGGCCAGTGGGCGGTGCGTGGCATGTTGCTCAAGCTCGGTTATCGGGTGAAAACCGTGGACAGCGGGCCGGCGGCGTTGGCGGCGTTGCAGGGGGAAACCTTCGACGCGGTGCTGCTGGATACACCTGAAGACGGCTTCTCGTTGTGCTGTCAGATTCGTGCGTTGCCCGGCTGCGGCGAGTTACCGGTGATCGCCCTGGGCGCCACGCTGAATGTGTCTGAACGTGAGCGTAGCCATGGCATCGGCATCACCGAACGCTTGGTCAAGCCGGTACGTTTCGACGCGCTGCAGGCGGTATTGGAGCGCCGGCTGCTGTGCCCGCTAGAGGGTGAAAGCGCCGGACATTCGGCGCGTATGCCACTTTTTTAAGCGAGATGACGGTGCTTAACTGAAATTTGGGCCGCAACCCCCGGTGGCCTTTTTCCAGGAGGCCCGTCATGAACTTGCATCAGTTCGCCGAAACCCACGACGTTACCAACCAGCCGCCCTCCTTGGACGGCGTCAACCTGTACCGCATCGACGTGCCGCTGCAAGACTGGTCGCGCCATTTCGGCGCTGGCTGGGCCGCGCCGCAAATCGATGCCTACGGCGCGCTGGC
>NZ_JAKNRV010000488.1:0-3244 GCF_023072625.1 Pseudomonas emilianonis | reverse complement strand
AATAGTTGGCGTTGGGGCAGAACATCAGCAGCGAATCGAGCAAGGTGCTGAGCATGCCGCCCACCGCCTGGCGCAGCAGCGGCGTGCCGTCGGCGGCCTCGCTGGCGAACAGGTTATTGCCCTCGGCATCCGCGAGGCTGACGTGCATGTGCATGCCGGTGCCGGCCAGGTCGTCGAACGGTTTGGCCATGAAGCACGCCGTCATCCCGTGTTTGTGCGCCACGCCTTTGACCAGGCGCTTGTAGCGCACCGCTTCATCCATCGCTTGCAGCGCGTCGGCGCGGTGTTCCAAGGTGATTTCGACCTGGCCCGGGGCGTATTCGGAAATCGCCGTGCGGGCCGGAATGCCTTGCAGTTTGCAGGCGCTGTAAAGGTCGGCGAGAAACGGCTCGATCTGCTCCAGTTCGCGCAGGCCATAGACCTGGGTCGCACGCGGGCGGCCGCCGTCCATGTCGCGTGCCGGTTGCGGGCGGCCGTTGCTGTCGGGTTTCTGGTCGAGCAGGTAGAACTCCAGTTCCGCCGCCATCACCGGGTAGTAACCGTCGGCCTTGAGCCCCTCGATCACTTTGGCCAGCACATGCCGGGGGTCGGCCACGGTGGCGGGCAAGCCTTCGGTGGGGTGCATGCTGACTTGCACCGCTGCCGTCGGAATCAGCCGCCACGGCATGCGCTGCAAACTGCCGCTGATCGGGTAGGCACGGCAGTCGATATCGCCCACCTCCCACACCAGCCCGGAGTTTTCCACGTCATCGCCGTGGATCGTCAGGCCAAGGATCGTGCTGGGCAGCGGGCGGCCACTTTCATACACCGCCAGCAGTTCGTCGCGATGCAGCAACTTGCCGCGCGGCACGCCATTGTTGTCGAGGATAAACAGCTCGAACATCTCGATGTCCGGGTTCTGCTCAAGGAAGGAGTGGGCTTCGTGCAGGCTGGCAAAAACACTCATGGCAATTCTCATACGTTTGCGTCAGGCAGGCACACAGGCGCCGCCGGGCGGATGCGCGCAGGTGCGCGTCATCCATCGGATAGATCAACGTAGGAGAGAGGTATCTGGTGGGCGCGCATGTCGACAGTGGAACAGGGCCCAGAAAGCCAGCGCAGAGGGTAACGCCTCGACATCCGCCGCACCGCTCGGCGCGACGACGCCAGGCAGTGTCTCGGGGTAAGTGTCGGGGCAACCGTCCATGGGCGAATCACAGTGGTGGAGTTGCCCGGCAGCGTCACATGCTGGGTCAGGTGGGTCAATTCAGGGTTGCCGGAGTTTGGTTACACGTTGGCTAAACATTCGCCGTCCTTGCCACCCTGCCATCTTGCTGGAAATAATGGCCGCCCGATCATGCCCAAGGACTCGACCGCATGAAAGCTCCCTTAGCCCTGTGTGTATTGGCGAGCCTGGCGACGCCCGCCCTGGCGGACACTGCCCCCTCGCGCCTGGACACCGTGCTCGACAGCGGCACGCTCACCGTCTGCACCACCGGCGACTACAAGCCTTACACCTCCCTGCGTGCCGATGGCCGCTACGAGGGCATCGATATCGCCATGGCCGAGTCCCTGGCCAAGAGCCTCAATGCAAAGATCGCCTGGGTGCCGACCACCTGGAAAACCCTGATGCCGGACTTCCTCGCGCAACGCTGCGACATCGCCGTGGGCGGTATTTCGGTGTCGTTGGAACGCCAGAAAAAAGCCTTCTTCAGCCAGTCCCTCGGGGTCGACGGCAAGATCCCGCTGGTGCGCTGCGCCGATGTGCAACGCTACCAGACCGTCGAGCAGATCAACCAGCCGCAGGTGCGGGTGATCGAGCCGGCGGGCGGCACCAACGAAGTGTTCGCCCGGGCACACCTGGGCCAGGCGCAGATACGCCTGCACGACAACGTGAGCATCTTCGACGAACTGCTGGCGGGCAAGGCCGATGTGATGATCACCGACGCCAGCGAGGCGCGCTTCCAGCAGAAACTCAAGCCGGGGCTGTGCGCGGTCAACCCGCAGCGGCAGATGCAATACAGCGAAAAAGCCTTCCTGCTGCCGCGCGACGATGTGGCCTGGAAAAGCTATGTCGACCAGTGGTTGCACCTGAACGTGGCCACCGGGGTGTACGACGGCATCGTCAATCAATGGCTGGCAGCGCCCTGAGCTCCAGCCGTCTACGCTGTGCTCACACCTATAAGAACGAGGCACGGATAATGAAGGGACTGCTCCGATTCACCTGGCTGCTGCTGTTGGGTTTCAGCCAGGTACACGCCGCCACCTTGCCGGAGGAGGACGCCCAGGCGGCCAAGGCCCTGCTGGAGAAAGCCTTGGCCTACTACCAGAGCAATGGCGACAAGGCCTTCGCCGCCTTCAGCCGCCAGGGCGAGTTTGTCGACCATGACCGCTATGTGTTCGTGGTCGACACCCAGGGCGTGTTGCTGGCCAGCGGCGGGCCCTCCTCCGCGTTGATCGGCCGCGATATTTCCGAAGTGCTGGGGCCGGATTTGCGCCAGTCGTTCAAGAACGCGCTCAAGGTGCCGGAAGGCCAGGGCATCCAGCAGGCCGACTACCGCTGGCAGAACTGGAACGACGGCAAGACCGAGCACAAGCATGTGTTTTATCAGCGCGTGGGCGAGCGCATCCTGGCGGTGGGCTATTACCTGCCACGGGCCACGCCGGAACAGGCGCGGGCGCTGCGCGACCAGGCCGTCAAGGCGCTGGTCAAGGATCAAACCGGCACGCTGAAGGCGATCAACTCATTGCAGGGCGGTTTCCTGCAGGACGATCTCTACGTGTTTGTGGTGGACCTCGATACCCAGCGCTATGTCGCCCATGGCACCAACCTGCGACTGATCAACACCGACTTCAGCAAGATCAAGGACCCGGACGGCAAGCCGGTGGGCGAACCGATCCTCAAGCTGATGGCGGAGCAGGACCAGGGTGAGTACAAGTACCGCTGGAAAAACCCGGTAACCGGCAAGGTCGAGCACAAGCATGCGTTTTTGCGCAAAACCGGGCATTTCATGGTGGCGGTCGGGTACTACAGCCCCTGATCCACAGTGGCAGGCGATCAAGCATGGGCGCTTGATCAGGCCAGCTACTCGGCGCTGTCTTCCCGACCGCGCAGCACGCGATTAGGCATCGCAATCGCCGCCGCCAGCCCCAGCAATGACACCGCCGCACTCACCATCAGCAAATGCCGGAATGTCACCGCCAGTTCCCCGCGCAGGGCGTCCTGCGCCGGGCCTGGGGCGGCGTTCAGGCCATCGAGCAGGAC
>NZ_JAKNRV010000487.1:0-3278 GCF_023072625.1 Pseudomonas emilianonis | reverse complement strand
TGGGACGACCTGGCCAAGACCTACGGCCTCAAGCACATCGATACCGACATGAGCTCGGCCCAGGAAATCGCCAAGTTCGCCGCCGAGAAAGACAACGCCAGTGCCGATATCGGCGACGTCGGCACCGACCACGAAACTCGCAGCCGAGGCCAGCGCCGCTTGCAGCGGTTTGGCGGTGAGGGCTGCGCTGATGCCCAGTTCGTCCCGCGCGTGTGCGCCCAAGGCGTCGTGTGCCATCAACTGATCGGCGACCTGATGGGCCAATTCGGGTGATACGCCACGGTGCATGTAGATGTGCGCAAGTTCGCTGTGTTCGGCTTTGGGGTTGCTGGCCAGTTCTGCCCGTTCCCGTGCCAGGTCGGCTTGCTCGGTATCGGCCTGGGAATGCACGGAAACGTATTCACCGGCCGCCATGGACATCGCACCCGCCACCAGGCCGGCCATGCCGGTGACGATCAGCGAGGCGTGGCTGGCGTTGGCGGCGGCTACGCCGATCAACAGGCTGGCGGTGGAGACGATGCCGTCATTGGCCCCCAGGACCGCGGCGCGCAGCCAGCCGATACGGTCACTGCGGTGGGATTCGGTGTGTCGGTGCATGAATTTCATGGGTGTGCGGGACTCACGTCTGTGGGCGGGTTAGGGGCGGACGGCTTTCAATCTGCGCTTGCAGAATGCCGCCGACAATCGATATTTCTTTGAGTTGTTCACCCTCGCGCAGCACGAACAACGCGTCCATCCCGCGTGCCTGCGCCAGGCGTGGGCCTTCGATTTCGCCCAGCACCATCAACGCCGTGGCCCAGGCGTCGGCGAGCATGCATGAGGCCGCCACCACGGTGACGGACGCGATCGTATTGCACAGCGGAGCGCCGGTGGCCGGGTTCATGGTGTGGGCATAGTGGCGGCCCTTCACGTCAATCCAGTGTCGATAGTCGCCGGAGGTGGCGATGGCCGCGTCGCTGAGCTCCATGACCCCCATCACTTCACGCTGGCCACGGCTCGGTTTTTCAATGGCCACGACCCACGGTTGAGCATCCGGCTTGACGCCGCGGGCACGCATCTCGCCATCGATGCCGACCAGATAGCGCGTGAGCCCGAAGCTGTCCAGGCAGCGCGCCAGTTCGTCGACGCCAAAGCCTTTGGCGATACCGTTGAGGTTGAGGTGCAGCGGCGCGCGTTTGCGCACTTGGTGGCGCTGGGCGTCCACCGTCAACGCCGCATTGGCCGAGAGACCGCCGCGTGGCGGCAGGGTGTCGATGGTCTGTTCGGTGACTGATTGTGCGCCCGGACCGAAGCCCCAGGCGTCCACCAGATCACCCACGCCGATGTCAAAAGCCCCGCCGGATTGCTGGCTGACCCGCAGCGCGGCGGCTAACACAGTGGCCAGCTCTTTGGGCACCGCCAGCCATGTCTGCTCGGGGCCCGCGTTGAGGCGATTGAGGTCGGAATCGGCTTTCCAGGTGGACATTTGCTGGTCCACCCGGCCCACGGCCTGGGCCAGGCTGCGGTTGATCGCGGCGCTGTCGATACCGGCCTCGGCGTAGAACACGGCGGTGTAGCGCGTGCCCATGGTCTCGCCGTTCAGGCTGTAGCGTTGTGTCTCAGTAGACGTCTTCACGGTAGCGTCCTTGTGCTTTAAGGGCCAGCACACTCAGGTGGAGCGGGGCTAACACGTTATCCAGCGCTTGCATCACGCCTTTGGCCATCTCGCGGCTGCCGCACACCAATACTTGGGCGCCGTTTTCGATCAGGGCGCGCAACGTCAGGGCGTCGCTGATCAGCCGGTCTTGCACGTAGCTGCGGTCCTGAACCTGGGAAAACGCCGGGCGTAATGCGGTCAGGCGGTGATCGGCGAGGTAGCGGTTGAGCTCTGGTTCATAGAGAAAGTCCGAGGCCGGGTTACGTCCGCCCCAATACAGGTGCATCGGGTGTTTGGCAGTGTTATGGCGAATAAAACCGGCCAGGGGCCCGATACCGGTACCGGCACCAATCAGAATCACCGGGTGCGCGCCTGAAGCCGGGCGAAATTGTGGATTGGGCTGGATGAACGCTTCGATCGATGCGCCGACCTTCAGGTCATGCAGGAACCCCGAGCATAGGCCACCTTCGTGTTTGCGCACGCAGATTTCCAGCACACCGTCTTCAGCGCGGCTGGCCAGCGAGTAAAAGCGCGGCACCGGGTTGTCCGGCGGGAAAATGCCGACCAGGTCACCGGCCTGGAAGCTCGGTAGTTCGCCAGCTGTCTTGAAGCGCAGGATATGGGTCGGTGCGTTCACGGCTTCGCCGTAGACGATGCGCTCGGTCAACTCAAGTTGACGAGTGCGCGGCCGCTGCGCCGTGTGGATCAGCGGCAGGTCGTGGCCCAATGGCGTAGCCAACGCGTCGCCCCAGCGCGCAAATTCCTGCGAGGATTGCCGGTTCACGGTTTCCAGCCCCAGCAATGGCGAGCCGCCGGCCTGCACCATCGCGTCCTGCACCTGATGGGCGTACTGACAGAATCGGGGAAACTGCCGGTCGCCAAACCCGAGTACCGCAAAGGGCAGGCCGGGTTTGAGGCCCACTTGCTTGAGGCGTTCCAGGAACTGTGTGGCCGACGCGGGTGCATCGCCGTCGCCGTGGGTGGCGGTGAGGATGAACAGGCGCTGAGCATCGCGGTACGTGCCTTTCCATTCATTCATCGCGGCACTGTGAACCCGGTGCCCGGCCTGGTGCAGCGCCGCGTGCAAGGTATTGGCAAAGCCCCAGGTGCTGTTGTTTTCACTGCCCACCAGAATCACGCTGTCGGCTGAGTGGGCGGGGCTGTTATGGCGAATCTTCGGCGCGGCTTTGCGTCGCCGCCACCACAGCACAATACCGGTCACGCTCATCAACGGCACGCTGAGGGCGCAAAGCCCGAGGGGCAAGCCCAGCCACCAGAGGCCCTCACCGGTGTGCAACTGATAGATCAATTGATAAAGGTTGTGCATTGAGTCGTGGGCCTGATACGACAACAGCGTGCCGCTGACCGGGTCCACGTAACCGTCGCCCTGGGCTGTGCGCAGGGAAAACACGTCCTCGGGGTTGCCGGGGCTTGGGTAAACCAATTCGCGCAGGTCATTCAAATCGATGGCCTGCAAGGCTTGCAGGTTGGCCACCGGCTGCGCCGCGCCGACGCTGATATGCGCGGGGAAGGCCGGCTCAGCCTGACTGCCGTCGGCGATCAGACCAAACGTGGTGGCGCACATGTACAGCCCAGTCAAGGCCGACAGCAGCAGCCCGAGCACGGCCAGGCGCCCGACTTC
>NZ_JAKNRV010000486.1:0-3289 GCF_023072625.1 Pseudomonas emilianonis | reverse complement strand
CTGTCGCCCTGCAACGAGAGCTCGGCGCCCTGGCCGTCGACTGTGCCACGTGGGCCGGCGGAGCTCGCCACATCAATCGCACCGCCAGCGGTGATGCGGTTCACCGAGCCGGCCTCACCTGTCATCAATGGCGTAAGAATCGTGAGGTTGCCGCCACTGTACTCAAAGCCCTTCACCGAATCGTAGGCACCCTGGGCCTGATAAACCGACAGGCTGCCCTTGTGGTTGGCGGTGATGCGCTCGCTGGCGTTCAGGTTGACGTTGGCAAAGCCCAAGGCCAGGCGGTCGAATGTCAGGGTGGTGCTCGGCTGCGCAAACGCCCCGTAACCGAATTCGATGCGCTCGGCATTGATATCCAGGCGCCCGCTGCCGGTGCCGGCACCGCCGCTCACCACCGCGCCCGCCGGGTCGGTTGCGCCCTGCCAGATCAGGTTGGCGGTGTGGATGCTGGCCACATCGTTTGTCCCGCCGGCACCGTAGATGGCCGGCGTGGCAATCATCAGGTTGCTCAGCAGCGATTTGCCGGTGAGCGGGTCGTAGGTGTCCAGGGAGGTGCTGCCGTAGAAATTGAAGCTGTCGCGTGCCGACAGTTGCAGGGTTTCCAGGGCGGGCGCGCCGAACTGGGTATCGCCACGCAACAGGCGGTCGAGCAGGGTCTGGGTGAGTGTCAGGCCAGCCGGCACTTGGTTCGCGGCAGCAGCGGCCGCCAGCGCTTCGGCGCTGCCCAGGTTGATGGCGCTGACGCCCAGGTTAAGGTGGCGCGTACCGTAACGCACCTGGTCACCCAACTCGAACCTGGCGTCGGTCAACGCAACGATACTGCCTTCGGAGTACAGCCCGGTCTGCCCACTGCAGAGCACCTCGCTGCATGTACCAATGCTGATCCCCGCGCTGACCTCGCCACCGGCGCCCGGTGCCGCGATCACATTGAGCAGGCCGTTGGACACCCCGAGCATGTTGGCGACCTTGTAGATATAGCCGTCTTGGGCATCGTAGCTGGCCTGGCCGTGGCCGATCGTATTGATCGATGCGCCTTGCTCCAGAGTGATCGCGCCAATGTTGCTCACCAGGAACACCTCAGGCGCGGCAAGCGTGGTGCCCTCGCGCAAGATGATCGAGCTGTTGGCCCGATTCGACCCGTTCGCCAAGATGATGTAGTTGCCGGACTGGCCATACACCACCGCCGTCATCCCTCCCACCATCAAGCGTGATGCATCCAGGGCATTGAGGCTGTCGGCCTTGAGGGTAATGCCTGTAAAGCCGCTGGTCGCCGGTTGGTCCGCCGCGATGACTTCGATGCCGCCGTGGCCGGGGTCGATCACCGCGACGGTGCCGCCGTAGCCACCCTCCGCCGCCTCGAAGCGGCCAGTGCCCTGGAAGGAAAACGCATCCGCCCCACCGCCCGAGCGCAACGCCAGCTTCAGGGTCTTGGCGTCGACTTCCAGCATCGGTCGCGGCACCCCGAGTTTCGCCGCATCCGCCCTGGCGAACTGCGCATAGCTGGTTTCGTTGTACTGGGAATACTGGCGCAGGGTATCGGCCGAGGTCAGGACCACCTGGCTGGCAACGCTGTTGCTGATACCGGTATTGGCGATCGATAAGCGCCCGGCGGTCGTCCACGAGCCGTTGCTCATCAACTGGGTCGCGGCTTCGCTGCCGGGCCCGGCCAAGCCGTTGACCTCGACCCGGAACGCGCCTGGCAGTAATGCGTAGGTCGACGGCATGAGCGTGTAAGTACCCGCTGGCAGCCCCGGCACCCCGGCGCCAATGGTGATTTGCTGGCCAATCAACGGCGACGCGGCCCCGCTGTCGCCCCCCGCAGGTGCAACAATGGGCTGCACGCCCGGCACAATCGCGTAGACCGGGTTGGTGGACAGCCCCGGCAACACAAACGTTCCGTCGGCGCCAAACTGTACCAACGGGTTGTACCGCGCATCCGTCGAACCACCGCGCCCGGAGACGAAACCGGCGCCCAACAGCTCACCGCCACCGGAAAGGTCCAGAGTGGCGTCCGGCAGCACGCTGACCGACTTGCCGCCCAGCACCACACCAATCGCCAGTTCTTCGGTGACCACCCCGCCTTGGCCGATAAACGCCACCTGCTTGCCGTTGTAGCTGTAGACCTGGCCATCCACCGTGCCGCCATACGGCAACACCAGGCCCTTGCCACTCACCGACGTCAGGCTACCCGGCAGCAGTTGCACCAGGTTGCTGCCCAGGCTGCCGATATCGATCAAACCCAGGGGCGCCCGCACCACGCCGCCTTGGCGCACAGTGGCTGCGTTCATCTGCAAACGCCCGAACACCGAGTACGGCATCGTCGCCTGCGCCGTTCCGGCGCGACCAATCGTCAGCGTGCGCAGAGGGTCGAACTTGAGATCGCCGCCATTACCTTCGCCCTGATAGCCGGCGACCACCCGCGCACTGACTTCCGTACCGGGGTACAACTGCGCCGCGCGCAAGGTCATATCGCCCTGGGTCAGCAATTGGGTACTGATGCCCTTGGCAACCGCGTTGGTACTGGCGCCGGCAAGAAAGCGCAGGTCGCCCTGGCTGGTCAGGTTGACCTGATCAAAACCGCGCCGCTGCAGGCTCGCCAGACTGCCGTTAGCCTGGCGCAGGCTGCTGCTGTTGCCGAATACCACGCTGCCCTGCACATCGATCACCTGAGCGTTGGCATTGAACTGCGCCTGGGTGGCCAGCAACGACGGTTTGATCAGCGTCGGCACCGCGCGCACGTAGTTATCCCGGTTCGCCTCCTCCGGGGCGAGGATGCCAGCCAGCAGCACATACGGCGCCGACAGGTTGACGCGGGAGGTCGCAGACGCGCTGTCGGCGAGGCTATAGCCGGTGCTGTACAGCCGCAGGCTCTGGCCCATGTTCAAGTTCACATCGCCGGCAATGCTCAACAGGCCATTGCTCAACAGCGCCAGGTTATCGAAGCCCCCGGCGCTGACCTGATCCACGCCCAGACTGCCATGGCCGTATTTCAGGCTGGCGGCGGCGTCCTCGGCGGTGCCGGCCAATGCGTGGGGTTGATGAGTCTGGCTCAGTACCAGTTCGCGGGCTTGCAGCACGCGATCGGTGACTACGCCTTTTTGGTAATACGGGCTTTCCAGCGCTACTGCCAGGGTCCCACCCGCCGCACCGGCACCGCCGGCCTTGGCGACAAAGCTGCCGTCCAGATACAGGCCGTTGTTGGACGCCAGGCTGATGCTGCCACCGTTACTGGCCACGGGCACCGTGCCCTGCCCGGCAACGTTCAACCGGGCCTGGGTACCGGAGGCCT
>NZ_JAKNRV010000485.1:0-3290 GCF_023072625.1 Pseudomonas emilianonis | reverse complement strand
CCCCTTGATGATCGACCCTGACCGCAGGCAGCGGCGATTGCCCAGGCCCCTGGCGGCGTCGATCAGCACCAGTTCAAGGTCGCGAGCCAGGCGGTAATGCTGCAGGCCGTCGTCGGAGAGGATCAGGTCCAGGGTTTCGCTGGCCAGCAGCGTCTTCACCGCGCGACTGCGGTCAGGGTCGATCATCAAGGGGACGCCGCAGCGCTGCACGATCAGCAAGGGTTCATCGCCAGCCACTTCGGCGCTGTGGCCGGCCTCGACCCGCCACGGCAACTGCGGTGGCTTGGCGCCATACCCACGACTGACCACGCCCACGCGCAAACCGCTACGTTGGCAGTGCTCAATCAACCACAGGATCAAGGGTGTCTTGCCAGTCCCACCCACGGTGATATTACCGACCACCACCACCGGCACCGGCGATTGGTAGATCTCGCCCTCGCCCGCCAGGAAGCGCGCGCGCTTGCGCTGCACCACCGCGCGATACAACGACTCCAGCGGCCGCAACAACGTCAGCGCCGGATGGCCCTCGTACCAGGCCTTGAGCAAACGATCGGACATGGCCATCAGGGTTGGCTCGCCGCCTCGACGGTGCTCATGCGCAAGTGGCTGAACCCCAGCTTGCCGGCAGCGTCCATCGCGGTAATCACCGCCTGGTGCTGGGTCTTGCCATCGGCACTGATGGACAGCGGCATCTTGGTATCGCCACCGGACTCTTTCTGCAGGGCCTCCATCAGACTGTTGAGGTCGTTCTTCTCGAGCAACTGGTTATTCACCGAAAACACGCCGTCGGCACTGATGGCGATATCCAGTTGCTTGACCTCCTGGTCCTCGGCCGGCGAGCCGCTGACCGCTTCCGGCAAATCGACCCGCAGCTCGGTCTGCCGTGTAAAGGTGGTGGTCACGACAAAAAACAGCAGCAGGATAAACACCACGTCGATCAGCGACGCGAGGTTGATATCAACATTTTCCCGTTGCTTGCGGCGAAATTTCACGCTTTGCCCCCGACCAGATCCACGTCACGATCGCCCTGCACCACTTCCACCAGCTTGATGGCTTCCTGCTCCATGCCGACCACCAGCTCATCGATCCGGCGTTGCAGGAAACGGTGGAAGAACACCGAGGGAATACCGACCATCAGGCCCGCCGCCGTGGTGATCAAGGCCTTCGAGATACCACCGGCCAGCACCGCCGCGTTGGTGGTCATGCCCGAGCCCATGAACGAGCTGAAAATATCGATCATGCCCAGGACTGTGCCCAGCAGACCGAGCAGCGGTGCCATGGCGGCGATGGTGCCGAGAGCATTGATATAGCGCTCCAGCTCATGGATAACCCGCGCTGCGGCCTCTTCAATGCACTCTTTCATGATCTCGCGACCATGCTTGGAGTTGGCCAACCCGGCCGCGAGGATTTCACCCAGGGGCGAGTTGGCGCGCAGCTCCTTGAGTTTCTGCTTGTCGAGCTGTTTGTTCTTGATCCAGCCCCAGACCTGTCCCAGCAGATGCTCGGGCGTGACGCGACTGGCGCGCAGGGTCCACAGGCGTTCGGCAACGATGCCGAGTGCGGCGATGGAGCTCAAGATGATCGGCAACATCATCCAGCCGCCGGATTTGACCAATTCCCACACAGTGAATGTCCCCTCGAAAAAGTGCGCCACTTTACCATATAGGTCAGGCAGCGGGGCTCGTCGACCCACGACCCGCCTATCGCAGGCTTCGGTCATTGGTAACGCCCGGTTACGGTAACGCTTCTCGCCAGAAGCGGCGTTGACTGCGCGCAACAATCGGTGGCGCGAAGGTCCCTAATCGCAAACGCACCGCGCCCTGTTCGGCGCTGTCATACACCTGACTACCCAATGCTTGATAGCGCTCCACCACCTGCGGATGAGGATGACCGAACGCATTGCCACGCCCTCGGGAAATCAGCACCGACTTCGGCGCCAGCCGCTGCAGAAAGGCCCCGGATGAAGAGCTGCGGCTACCGTGGTGAGGTGCTTGCAGCCAATCGGTCGGCACCGCCAGGGCCGAGGCCAGAAACACCTTCTCTGCGGCGCGATCGATATCGCCAGTGAGCAGCAGGCGTTCGCCATTGGCCTGCACCTGCAATACACAGGACTTCGGGTTGCTGCTAATAGCGTCGGGCCATTGCCAAAGTTCAAATGACACACCATCCCACACCCACTGCTCACCGCTGATACAAGGCTGAGTCTGAAGAAGCGCCGGCAACCCTTCGGTTTCGCCACCGACGACCCGTTTGATCGGCAGCCCGCTGGCGACAGCGGCCGCACCGCCAGCATGATCGGCATCGGCATGGCTCAATAACATCATATCCAAAGCGTCTATCCCGAGCTTCTTCAGCGACGGCAACACCACCCGCGCGCCGAGATCGACCGCCCCGGAGCGCGGGCCGGCATCGTAGAGCAAGGTGTGATGGCGGGTGCGCAGGATCAATGCCTGCCCTTGCCCGACATCCAACTGCAACACGTCCACCTGCCCGTGGGGCACCGGCTCGCGCGGCGGGAACACTGCCAACAACAGCATCGGCCAGCCCAGCAGCCGAAACGGCACGCCCTTGGGCAGCAGCAGCAACACCGCACCGACCAGGCTTACCAGCCAATACCCCACGGGCACTTCGGCCGGTATCCACGCAGGTAATTGCGCCGCCAGTAGCGCCAGGGCGTTGAACAGGCCGCCCAGCGCCCCACCCGCCAGCCACAACAAGCCCTCGCCCACGAACGGCAGCGCCAGCAGTGCAGTCCCAAGTAAGGCCAGGGGCAACACCACCAGGCTGATCCACGGCACCGCAAATAGATTGGCCAGCGGCGCGCTGAGACTGATGGGCAAACCGAGCACCAGCAACACCGGAAAAAGACCGATGGCAATCAACCATTGCGGACGGGTCCATGCCTGCCAGACGCTCCACCGCCCCAATCGCCCGCCGAAAGTCAGCGCCAGCACCGCCACCGCCGCAAAGGATAACCAGAACCCCGGCTGCAAGCTGGCCAAGGGTTCAAGGATCAGCACGCCATTAAACGCCAGCAACAGTGGCCACCAGATGCCCAAATGACGGAAACGCAAACGCCACAGCAACACCAGCCCCACCATCACACAGGCGCGCTGCACTGGCACGCCGAATCCCGCCAGCAGGCCGTACCCCAGCGCTGCGGTAAACGCCAGGCCACCGCCGCCCGGCAACAGGCCCAGGGTGACTTCCGGCAGACCGAGCTGTACCGACTGGTCGTCCAGCGCGACCCGGTAATGACACGCCAGGCAAATCTCCCAGCCGCCGCCGAG
>NZ_JAKNRV010000484.1:0-3300 GCF_023072625.1 Pseudomonas emilianonis | reverse complement strand
CGTGGACATGCTCGCGTTTGGCCTGGGCTCCGGCATCGCCGGGTTGGGCGGCGTGGCGCTGAGCCAGATCGGCAACGTCGGCCCGGACCTGGGCCAGAGCTACATCATCGATTCCTTCCTGGTCGTGGTACTCGGCGGTGTCGGCCAATTGGCCGGCAGCGTGATGGCCGCGTTCGGCCTGGGGATCGCCAACAAGATCCTCGAACCGCAGATCGGCGCCGTGCTCGGCAAGATCCTGATCCTTGCGCTGATCATTCTGTTTATCCAGAAACGCCCGCAAGGCCTCTTCGCACTGAAAGGACGGGTGATCGACTGATGAACCAGCCATTGATGCTCACGGCCACACAAAAGGCCGGCCCCAAGCTGACGATTGCCGTCGGCGCTGTGATCCTGATCCTGCTGCTGACCCTGCCGCTGTGTTCGCTGTTGTCGCCGGACAATCCGCTGCACGTCTCGGCTTACACGCTGACGTTGGTGGGCAAGATTCTCTGCTATGCCATCGTGGCGCTCGCGCTCGACCTCGTGTGGGGTTACGCCGGGATGTTGTCCCTCGGCCACGGCTTGTTCTTCGCCCTCGGCGGTTACGCCATGGGTATGTACCTGATGCGCCAGGCCTCCGGCGATGAGTTGCCGGCGTTCATGACCTTCTTGTCGTGGACCGAATTGCCCTGGTACTGGGTCGGCACCGAGCACTTCCTCTGGGCCTTGTGCCTGGTGGTGTTGGCGCCGGGGTTGCTGGCGCTGGTGTTCGGCTTCTTCGCCTTTCGCTCGCGGATCAAGGGCGTGTATTTCTCGATCATGACCCAGGCCCTGACCTTCGCCGGGATGCTGCTGTTCTTTCGCAACGAGACCGGCTTCGGCGGCAATAACGGCTTTACCAATTTCCGCAGCATCCTCGGCTTCGGTATTACCGAACCGGGCACGCGCGCGGCGTTGTTTGTGGCCACCGTGCTGTTGCTGGTGAGCAGCCTGTACATCGGCTGGCGCCTGGCCCGCAGCAAGTTCGGCCGGGTACTGACCGCCTTGCGCGATGCCGAGAACCGCCTGATGTTCTGCGGCTACGACCCGCGTGGCTTCAAGCTGTTCGTGTGGGTGTTGAGCGCGGTGCTGTGCGGCCTGGCGGGGGCGCTGTACGTGCCGCAGGTGGGCATCATCAACCCCAGCGAAATGTCGCCGACCAATTCCATCGAAGCCGCCGTGTGGGTGGCCTTGGGTGGGCGCGGCACCTTGATCGGGCCGCTGCTCGGTGCCGGGGTGGTGAACGGCATGAAGAGCTGGTTCACCGTGGCGTTCCCGGAGTATTGGCTGTTCTTCCTGGGGGCGCTGTTCATCATCGTCACCCTGTATTTGCCCAAGGGCGTGATCGGGCTGTTGAAGAAACGGGGTGAACAATGAGAGTCACGGCGACCGCAGAATTTATGCTCGAACCTATTCTCGACGCTGGCAGCGGCCGCGATGCGATCGGCATCGGCCAGGCCGCCGGCACGGGCCTCAATACGCGCCACGGCACGATCCTGACCCTCGAAGACATCAGCGTCAGCTTCGACGGTTTCAAGGCACTCAACGCCTTGAACCTGTACATCAGCGTTGGCGAGTTGCGCTGCATCATCGGCCCCAACGGCGCGGGCAAAACCACGCTGATGGACGTGATCACCGGCAAGACCCGGCCCAGCCACGGCAACGCCTGGTTCGGCGAAACCCTCGACCTGACCGCGATGAGCGAAGTGCAGATCGCCCAGGCCGGCATCGGCCGCAAGTTCCAGAAACCCACGGTGTTCGAAGCCTTGAGCGTGTTCGAAAACCTGGAGCTGGCGCAGAAGACCGACAAGTCGGTGTGGGCCAGCCTGCGCGCACGCCTGAGCGGCGAGCAGAAAGACCGCATTGATGAAGTACTCGACACCATCCGCCTGACCGCCTCGGTGCAGCGCCCGGCCGGCCTGCTGTCCCACGGCCAGAAACAGTTCCTGGAAATCGGCATGCTGCTGATGCAAGACCCGCAACTGTTGCTGCTCGACGAACCGGTGGCGGGCATGACCGACGCCGAAACCGAATTCACCGCCGAACTGTTCAAGCGCCTGGCGGGCAAGCACTCGCTGATGGTGGTGGAGCACGACATGGGCTTTGTCGGCTCGATTGCCGACCATGTGACCGTGTTGCACCAGGGCAGCGTGCTGGCCGAAGGGTCGCTGGAACAGGTGCAGGAAAACGAGCGCGTGATCGAAGTCTATCTCGGTCGCTGACTTGCTTTATGTGGGAGGGGCGGTGCGACGATTCGACTTGCCCCCGATGACAGTGGATCAGTGAAAGTTGTGTTGGCTGACACACCGCTATCGGGGGCAAGTCGAATCGTCGCACCGCCCTCCCACAAAGGATTTGAGGAGAATTTTGATATGTTGCAAGTCGAAAAATTGCACCAATACTACGGCGGCAGCCACATCCTGCGCGGGCTGTCCTTTGACGTGCAGATCGGCGAAGTCACCTGCCTGCTCGGCCGTAACGGCGTGGGCAAGACCACCCTGCTCAAGTGCCTGATGGGCCTGCTGCCCGCCAAAGAGGGCACGGTGAACTGGGAAGGCAAGGCCATCACCGGCTTCAAGCCGCACCAGCGCGTACACGCCGGGATCGCCTACGTGCCCCAGGGCCGCGAGATTTTCGGGCGGCTGACGGTGGAAGAAAACCTGCTGATGGGCCTGTCGCGCTTCCCCGGCGCCGAAGCCAGGGAAGTCCCGGCGTTTATCTATGAACTGTTCCCGGTGCTGCTGCAAATGAAGCACCGCCGTGGCGGTGACTTATCCGGTGGACAGCAACAGCAGTTGGCGATTGGCCGCGCCCTGGCGAGCCGCCCGCGCCTGTTGATTCTCGATGAGCCAACCGAAGGCATTCAGCCGTCGGTGATCAAGGAGATCGCTGCGGTGATCAAGAAACTCGCGGCCCGGGGCGACATGGCGATCCTGTTGGTGGAGCAGTTCTACGACTTTGCCGCCGAACTGGCCGACCAGTACCTGGTGATGTCGCGCGGTGAAATCGTCCAGCAAGGCCGTGGAGAAAATATGGAAAGCGACGGTGTGCGCGGTCTCGTAACCATCTAATCTGTAGCCTCCTAACGACAAGCCCACGCCATGAACCTGCCCGTTTCCCCTGCCCTGTTCACCCCTAGCTGGCACGCCGAGCTGGAACTCGGCTACGCGCGTTTCGGCGACACCACGCGCCCGGTGATGCGTCGCCACCTCGGCCCGCTGCGCGTGCAAAAACACCTGTACGCCGAAGGCCCCGAGGTGTGCCAGCACATCATCGTGCATC
>NZ_JAKNRV010000483.1:0-3310 GCF_023072625.1 Pseudomonas emilianonis | reverse complement strand
GGTCCGTTCAGCCACGTCATCATCGCCACGCCCGCCCCGCAAGCAACCGCCCTGCTCGCCGCCGCACCGAAGCTGGCAAGTGCCGCTGCCGGCGTGAAGATGGACCCGACCTGGGCCATCGCCCTGGCCTTCGACAAGCCGCTGGAAACCCCGATGGAAGGCTGCTTCGTGCAAGACAGCCCGCTCGATTGGCTCGCGCGCAACCGCAGCAAACCGGGGCGCGACGCCTCCCTCGACACCTGGGTGCTGCACGCGACCAGCGCCTGGAGCAAGGAGCACCTGGACCTGTCCAAGGAAGCGGTGATCGAGCACCTGCACGGTGCCTTCGCCGAACTGCTGCACAGCGCGATGCCTGCGCCCTCGTTCAGCCTGGCGCACCGCTGGCTTTACGCACGACCGTCCAGCGCCCATGAATTCGGCGTGCTGGCTGACGCCGACCTGGGCCTGTACGTCTGTGGCGACTGGTGCCTGTCCGGCCGCGTCGAAGGTGCCTGGCTCAGTGGCCAGGAAGCCGCGCGGCGCTTGATCGAGCACCTGCAATGAACCGCATCAACCCGACTAAATTGCTGCTGTCGAAGTGGACAGCAGCACACCCGCGCAACAAGGAAAAACACTTCCTGGTCACCGAACTGTTTTGTGATGAAGAAGGCACCGTGCTCGACATCGAGCTGCAAGCCGTCATGACCAAGCGCGGTGAACGCCTGCCCTGGCAAACCCTGCAAAACGCCGAGGACTGGCGAATCGGCTGGAAATAGCCTTCACGCAAATACTTGTACAAAATATTTGACTTGTACAGCATCGGACCTATGATGATGTTTAGCTGTACACGGTTATTTATTTGTACAGGAATCTTGCAGAGGTTTGGCCATGTCCAGCACCACGTCCATCAAGCCGAAGATTGGTATCAGCGCCTGCCTGCTGGGCGAGAACGTGCGTTTTAACGGCGGCCATAAGCAATCGCAACTCTGCAGCGAAGTGCTCGCCGAGTACTTCGACTTTCTGCCGTTGTGCCCGGAAGTGGCGATCGGCCTGGGTATTCCTCGGGAAACCATTCGCCTGGTGGGCGATGCCGCAGCCCCTCAAGCCGTCGGCACCGTGCATCGCGAACTGAATGTCACCGCGCCGCTGGGCGAATACGGCGAAAAGATGGCCGCCGAGCACACCGACCTGAGCGGCTACATCTTTATGCAAAAGTCGCCGTCCTGCGGACTGGAACGGGTCAAGGTCTACCGTGAAAACGGCGCACCGGTGGACGGCGGCGGGCGCGGCATCTACGCCCAGGCCTTTTGCGCACGCCACCCCAACCTGCCCGTGGAAGAAGACGGTCGTCTGAATGACCCGGTGCTGCGGGAAAACTTCCTGACCCGCGTCTTCGTCTACGCCAGTTGGCAACAATTGCTCGGCGAAGGCCTGACGCGCCATCGCCTGCAGGCCTTTCACGCGCGCTACAAGTACCTGCTGATGGCCCACAGCCCGGCGCATTACAAAAGCCTGGGCAACCTGCTCGGCAGCATGGCCAGGGGCGAAGACCTCGACGCGTTGGGCGCCGACTATTTCAGCGAGCTGATGAGCGGACTGAAAAAGTGCGCCACCCGCGGCACCCACACCAATGTGCTGCAACACATCAGCGGTTACCTCAAGCAGGCCATCAGCGCCGACGATAAGCAGGAAATGCAAACCGTGATCGGCCAATACCGCCAAGGCATCGTGCCGCTGGTGGTGCCGCTGACCTTGCTCAAGCACCACTTTCGCCTCCACCCGGACCGCTACATCGCGCAGCAGGCCTACTTGCAGCCGCACCCGGAAAATCTCAGCCTGCGTAATGCGATCTAAACCATGAAAAGCCTCATGACAGCAGCCTTGCAAGACGAACCCGGCGAAGAGCTCGCCCAAGCCCTCGAAGACGGCTGGCTGCCGATTCGTGAAGTGGCGCGCCAGACCGGCGTCAACGCCGTAACCCTGCGCGCCTGGGAACGCCGCTATGGCCTGATCGTGCCGCAGCGCACGCCCAAGGGCCACCGGCTGTTCAGCCAAGACCATGTGCAACGCATCCACACCATCCTCACCTGGCTCAATCGCGGCGTGCCGGTCAGCCAGGTGAAAAACCTGATCGACTCCGCGCAAGTCGCCCCCGACGCCGTCGAAAACGAATGGCACACCCTGCGCCAGACCCTGGTGCAGGCCATCAGCGAACTGGCCGAACGCCGGGTCGACGACGCCTTTAACCAGGCCATGGCGCTCTACCCGCCGCGCACCCTGTGCGAACAACTGCTGCTGCCGCTGCTCAGCGAACTGGAACAACGCTGGCAGGGCCAATTCGGCGCGCAGATGGAACGGGTGTTCTTCCTGTCCTGGTTGCGCAGCAAGTTCGGCGCGCGGATCTATCACAACAATCGCCAACTGCACGGTGCGCCGCTGCTGCTGGTGAATCATTCCGACCTGCCGCTGGAGCCGCACCTGTGGCTCAGCGCGTGGCTAGCCAGCAGCGCCGATTGCCCGGTGGAAGTCTTCGACTGGCCGCTGCCGGCCGGCGAACTGGCGCTGGCGGTGGAGCACCTGCAACCACGGGCGGTGCTGCTGTATTCGAGCCAGGCACTCCATTTGTCGGCACTCGCAAAACTTCTGGGCGGCATCCGCTGCCCAAAGTTGATCGTCGGACCAGCGGCATGTATCCACCAGACCGAGTTGACGGTGTTGGCCGGCGATGTCCCTGAATTGTTCGTCGCCGAAGACCTATTGTCGGCTCACCAGATACTGATCCAGCGTGGACTTCTTTAAATGCACTTGATCTGGCTGCGCACCGACCTGCGCCTGCATGACAACACCGCCCTGGCCGCCGCGAGCCAGCGCGGCCCGGTGGCGGCCGTGTACCTGGTTACCCCGCAGCAATGGCTGGCCCACGACGACGCACCGTGCAAGGTCGACTTCTGGCTGCGCAACCTGCAGCACTTGAGCCAGGCCCTCGGCGCGCTGAATATTCCCTTGCTGATCCGCTCTGCCGCGACCTGGGACCAGGCGCCCGCCGTGCTCGGCCAGCTGTGCCGTGAGCTGTCGGTCGAGTCGGTACACGTCAACGAGGAATACGGCATCCACGAAAGCCGTCGCGATGCGGCGGTGGCCAAGGCCCTGGAAGCCGAAGGCGTGAGTTTCCACAGCTACCTGGACCAACTGCTTTTCCAGCCCGGCAACGTGCTGACCAAGACCGGCACCTATTTCCAGGTATTCAGTCAGTTCCGTAAGGTCTGCTACGCGCGCCTGCACAGCGCCCTGCCGCGCCTGGTGGCGACGCCCAAGGCTCAAGCGGCCCTTG
>NZ_JAKNRV010000482.1:0-3325 GCF_023072625.1 Pseudomonas emilianonis | reverse complement strand
GCACCACCGGCCGACGTCCTCGCCGAGCAAGCCCGCATCGACCGCGCCGACGCCCTGGTATTGGTGTTCCCCATTTATTGGTGGTCGCTGCCGGGCCTGCTCAAGGGCTGGGTTGACCGCGTGTTCGTCAACGGCTGGGCGATCGACTACGGCCCTGACACTCCGGTGGTGAAGAAACTGCGGCACTTGCAGGTCCACCTGCTGGCACTCGGTGCCGCCGATCAAAGCGCGTTTGAACGCCATGGCTATGCCAAGGCCATGCATACGCAGATCGACTACGGGATCTTTGATTACTGTGGCGCGCAGGTGCTGACGTCGGCGTTGCTGCTGGAGTCGGAGAGTGGCGGCGCGCAGGCCCATTTGGGCACGGCGAATGCGTTGGGGCAGGGGTTGTTCGAACGGGCGGCGGTCGCCGGGTGATTCACCCTTCGCGAAACAGGTCATGGGCATCGAGCAAGCGATACGCAATCTCCGGCCGTTTCTCCAGGCCCCGGCGAATCGCCGCCGGGATCGATTGTCGGGTCTTGCGGCACAGGCCCGGCAGTTCGTCGATGACGATCTGAATCCCGCGCATGCTCTTGACCTCGGTGTGCCCCGGCGCGACATGCACGCGGATACCCAATAGTGCATACATCCGCTGTTGCATGCGTTCCAGATCCTGCAGGCTTTGCAGGTCTTCGAGGCGTTCGATCAGGCGTTTTTCTTCCTGGCGCGTCAGGTTGAGGATGCGCAGGTCCGCGCCTGGGGTTTGCAGCAATTGTTCGCGATCACAGACACAGGCGCCGGGTGGGCAGGGTTGGCGAATGGTCATAATCAAGCCCTCCCCATCTCGACGCCGTGGACTCAGTAGGTCAGGGCAACACCCAGGCTGCCCAGTGCCTTCCAGTAGTCAGGATAGGTCTTGGCCACGCAGTCCGGGTCCTGAATGCGGATGCCCGAGACTTTCAGCCCGGCCAGCGCGAAGCACATGGCGATGCGGTGGTCGGCGTGGGTGTCGATCAGGGCATTGCACGCCGTGCCTGCCAATGCCGGATCGCTGGTTACCAGCAGGTCGTCGCCTTCGATGCGGGCCAGGCCTGGGCGGATCTGGTTGAGGCCGTCGTGCAGTGCCTGCACGCGGTCGCATTCCTTGACGCGCAGGTTGGCCAGTTCGGTGAAGCGCACCGGGGTGCTGTTGAACGCTGCCAGTACGGCGAGCGTCGGGATCGCGTCCTGCATTTGCGAACCCACCACCGTGGCTTGCATGTTCGGGAACTGCGCGATCACTGCCTGGGCCTTGGCGTCCGGCTGGGTGAAGTGTTGCGCGGCGACGCCGATATCGATGTGGCCGCCGGTCAGCACTTCAGCCGCCCACAGGTAGGTGGCGGCGGAGGCGTCCGGTTCGATCAGGTAGTCATGGGCGGTGTAGCCGCTGGGGGCGACGCGCCAGGTAGTGTCGTCGACCACGTCGACCTGCGCGCCGAATGCACGCATGCAATCAAGGGTCAGGTCCACATAGCCGCGGGCGCCGATGTCCTTGCCGGTCAGCGCCACTTCAATCGGCGCTTCACCGCAGGCCGCGAGCATCAGCAAGGCCGATACGTATTGGCTGGACAAGCCGCCGTCGATTTCAAAGCGCTTGGCCTGGACCTTGCCCGTGCCATGCACGGTGACTGGCGGGCAACCGGTCGGGCTGTCGACTTGGATGCCGTTCTGGCCGAGGGTGGCGAGCAGCGGGCCGATCGGGCGTTTGCGCATGTACTCGTCACCGTCCAGCACCACGGTGCCTTGCACGGTGGCCACGGCGGCAGTGAGGAAGCGCATCGCGGTGCCGGCGTTGCCGAGGAACAGCGGCTGCGCGGGCAATTGCAGCTTGCCCTGGCCGGTGACCACGAAGGTGGTGTCGTCCGGCTCATCGATGGTCACGCCCATCTGGCGCAGGGCCACCGACATATGCCGGGTGTCATCGCTCTTCAACGCGCCGCTGAGGCGGCTGGTGCCCTTGGCCAGGGCCGCGAGCAACAGGGCGCGGTTGGTAATGGATTTGGAGCCGGGGGGCGCGACCTTGCCATTGAGGGGGAAATTGGGCGGTGTAACAGTCACGGTTTTCTGCGAACTCAAGGTACAAGGCTCCTGATTCAAGGCAAGGTGGTACGGAGTGGCCGACGGGCGGACCCGAATAATCGGGCATATACGCCAGGCTTGTCGAGGCTTAGCGCTTGGCGAGCCAGTAATCATGCAGCGCACGCGCCGCCGGTTCGATCTCACTGACGCGCTGCTGATGCGCCTGCACGTCGAGGTCTGCTGGCAATTCGAAGTTGTCCTGTTCGGCGCACCAGGAGATTTTCTCCAGCTGTGCGGCCTGTTCGGCGGGCAGTTCAGGCCAATTGCCGATCGCGGCGCCACGGATATAGCCAAAGCACCATTCTTCAGCGAGGGTCAGGGTCTGGCCCTGATGTTCGGTGTCATCGAAGCGCGCCCGGAAACCCTCGGTATCGGTGGCCAGTTGCGCGGCACGGCTGTTCATATGGCGAACGCACAGTTCGAGGAACTGTTTGGCCTCCTCGGCACTTTCCCACTGCGGGTTCTGCCCACCCCAGATGGCCGGGAACCACTCGGCGATATCCACTTGTGCCGGGCTGGACACCAGTGCGCAGAAGTAGCCGTCGAGTTCGGCGAGGTTCAGCACCGAGTGGTCGTCACCGTACTTGAGCAGGGTTTCTTCGATCAGGTCGAAATCGGCGGAGGCCAGAGGTTGGGTGAGCATGGGGCGTATCCTTTAAACGTCGAGCGCCGCTGCGGCAGCGGCTTAAAGCGCGAAGGATGGCGCCTGAAGCGGTTTTTATCCAGCGTTTTCAAGGCCGGCACCACGTCGCGGAGGATTGTTGCCAGTCCCGTTTTTGGCTGATGCGCCGTTGCTCACCCTTGTTATAGTTCGGCTCTTATTACTCTCCAGTCAGGGATCACTGCCATGTCCGAATACCAAGCCTTCGTCGTCGAACTCATTGGCAACGTTGCCCATGTGCAGATCAACCGCCCGGAGAAGATCAACTCGATGAACGCGGCGTTCTGGACCGAGATCATCGATATCTTCCAGTGGGTCGACGACACCGACGCCGTGCGCGCCGTGGTGCTCAGCGGTGCCGGCAAGCATTTCTCGTCCGGCATCGACCTGATGCTGCTGGCCTCGGTGGCCAACGACTTCGGTAAGGACGTGGGCCGCAACGCGCGCTTGCTGCGGCGCAAGATCCTCGAACTGCAAGCCTCGTTCAACGCCGTCGACAACTGCCGCAAGCCGGTGCTGGCGGCGATCCAGGGCTACTGCATCGGCGGCGCCATCGACCTG
>NZ_JAKNRV010000481.1:0-3341 GCF_023072625.1 Pseudomonas emilianonis | reverse complement strand
CGATTTTTTCTGCACTCGGCCTGTGGATAACTCTGTTGATGAAATCTTTACAGAGGATTTAAACGTCTGCGCTACAGGCAAAACGCCACATTGGTCATTTTTTGTTCACAGAATAAAACGCACGCAATGCCAACGTGGCACCGGCCACCAGCCTGCTGGGCGAGTACGGCACGCGCCTGAGCATGGCCTGGACCCAGCAACTGAATAACGCCAACCGTGCCGGTCGCTACCGCAGCGACGGCCTCGACCTGGCGCTCATCCAACCGCTGATGCGCGGCGCCGGCTGGGATGCAACCACCGCGCCGCTGCGCCTGTCGCGCCTGTCGGAGCAGGCCAACCGCCTGAACCTCAAGACCACCGTGGCGCAAACCATCAGCCAGATCATCGCCACCTACCGCGAATTGCTGCGCGCCCAGGAGCAACTGAGCATCGTCCAGGACGCACTGAAACGCTCCGGCACCTTGCTGGAAGTGAACAAGGCGCTGATCAGCGCCGGGCGCATGGCCGAGTTCGAGATCGTGCAGACCGAAGCCGACATCGCCACCCAGCAACTGGGCGTGGAAGAAGCGCAGAACCAACTCGACAGCAGC
Source organism: Pseudomonas emilianonis (assembly GCF_023072625.1). Lineage (NCBI taxonomy): Bacteria > Pseudomonadati > Pseudomonadota > Gammaproteobacteria > Pseudomonadales > Pseudomonadaceae > Pseudomonas > Pseudomonas emilianonis. The sequence goes on along the minus strand of NZ_JAKNRV010000481.1, from coordinate 2,751 downwards.
CGCCTGGCCTTGCTGCGCCTGCTGGCCCTCGACCTGTCGACACCGATCCGCGCCACCGAGGCCCTGGAGGCCAAGCCCATGCAGGTCGACAAGCGCGAGGCGTTCAACCTGGCGCAGAACCAGCAACCGGAATACCTCGCCACCCTGCTCGGCAGCCAGCAGGCCGACCTCAACCTGGTGATCGCCAAAGACTCCGGGCGCTGGCAAGTGGACCTCGTGGCCGGGGCGAACCAGATACGCGACAACTACAACAACGACGCCGGCAGCGGCAACAACCGCAGTTGGGACAGCTACGCCGGAGTGCAGGTGCAAATCCCCATCGGCGACATCAGCACGCGCCAGGCCGAAGTGCGGGCGCGGGTGAATGTGGAGGATCAGGCCATCAGCATCACCGACGCCCGCCAGGAACTGGAACGCAGCGTGAACAACGTGGTACGCGACCTCGGCACGCGCTGGCGCCAGTATGAAATCTCCCAGCGCGCCGTGGAGCTGTCGCGGCGCAAGATCGAAATCGAGCGCGAAAAGCTCAGCGCCGGGCGCTCCACCAACTTCCAGGTGCTGAGTTTCGAAACCGACCTGCGTAACGCCGAAAACGCGCAGCTCAATGCGCTGATCGCTTATTTGAACGCCCAGACCCAGCTCGATCTGACCCTGGGCATGACGCTGGAAAGTTGGGAAATCGCCCTCAATGACTACTAACCAAAAACGCCTGCTGGCGGCTGGATTGATCGTGCTGCTGGCGGGCGCGGGAATTGCCATGCAAAGCCATCGCAGCGCCGCCGAACCGCTGAACACCACCGAGCAGTGGCTGGCGGTCAAGTCTGACGCGCTGGTACACCAGATCGGCCTGGTGGGCAAGATCGAGCCCGACACCACCCTCATCCTCACCGCGCCGTTCGACGGCAATGTGCAGGCCAACCTGGTGGAGCAAGGCCAGCGCGTCGACGCCGGGCAAGTGTTGCTGCGCATGGACCCGGCCGTGCTCGAAGTGCAACTGCGCGATGCACTCTCCGCGCAACTCAAGGCCCGGCGCACCGTGCAGGACATGCAGAACTGGGACAACAGCCCCACCGTCAGCCGTGCGCGCCGTAGCCTGCGCACCGCGCAAATGAGCGCCAGCAACACCCAGCGCAAACTCACCGAAAGCGAAAACCTGTTTCAGCGCGGCATCATCCCGCGCAACGAACTGGACGACCTCAAGCAACAGACCCAGCAGCAACAGCTGGACCTGATCGCTGCGCGCGATGAACTGCAACAGGCATTGGATCAAGGCAAAGGCGAATACCGACAGATCGCGGAGATGGAGCTGACCAATGCCACCGTGAAGTACGACGCCCTGTATCAGCAGCTCGAAGGCAAGGAGGTCAAGGCGCCCTTCTCCGGCATCGTGGTACCCGCGCCCGGAAGCGGCAACGCGGCACAAGGCGCTGGCAACACCAACGCCCCGGTGCAGGCCGGCAGCAAGGTCAGCCAGGGCCAGGTGCTGTTCGGCCTGGCTAATATCGAACGGCTGAAAATCGTCGCCAAGGTCTCCGAGCTGGACATCAACCAACTGCACCAGGGCCAGGCGGTGGAAGTGATGGGCGATGGCTTTGACGGCGAGCGGCTGAGCGGCTCGGTGAGTGTGGTCAGCGGCTTGGCGATTGCCGGTGATACCCAGGGCAGCGCGCAGTTTCCGGTGACCCTGTCGATCCCCAAGCTGACCCCGCAGCAATTGCAGCGGGTGCGGCTGGGGATGAGCGCGCGACTGACCATCGTCACTTACAACAATGCACAGGCGATCGTGATTCCGAGCCAGGCGATCCAGCCGGACAGGACGGTCGAGTACCGGCCGGCGATGGACAAACCGGTGGAACGCGTGACCGTGACCACCGGGCAATCGACGCCACAGGGCGTCGAGGTATTCGGGCTAAAACCCGGCTTTGTGAAGACCCCAAGGTAGATAGCTATCCCCTGTGGGAGGGGGCTTGCCCCCGATGACGGAGGGACAGCCAGCTTATCTGTAGCTGACCCACCGCTATCGGGGGCAAGCCCCCTCCCACAGTTTGATTGCAGGGTGTCAGCCCCGTCCCAGTGGCGTGAGACCACGCGATCATGGTCGGCTCGGTGAAGAACCTCATGCACGTTGAGGATGATCAGCACAGCCACCAGAATCACCGGTAGGCTGGCAATCACCGCAAAGGCCAGGATCAGTTTTTGTTTTATGTTCATCGAGCTCACCTTCCTTGTGAGGTGAGGGTGTAACCGTTGAAGAGAAAAGTTTTGTGGATATTCCATATTATGGTATACCAACAATCAATCCGCCGAACAGCCGTTATCCAAGGCAAGCATTACAACGGCGAGAGCACTTAAGGGCCCGTGGTCGACAGGCCGATCACAATAGATCCGAGGTAAGCGTCATGAAGTTTTCCCTGTTCGTACACATGGAACGTTGGGACGAGAGCATCAGCCACCGCCAGTTGTTCGAAGACTTGACCGAATTGACCCTGATGGCCGAAGCCGGTGGCTTCAGCACCGTATGGATTGGCGAGCACCACGCCATGGAATACACCATCTCGCCAAGCCCGATGCCGTTGCTGGCTTACCTCGCGGCCAAGACCACCACCATTCACCTGGGCGCCGGCACCATCATCGCGCCGTTCTGGCACCCGCTGCGGGTGGCGGGTGAATGCGCGTTGCTCGATGTGATCAGCAACGGCCGCATGGAAGTCGGCCTGGCCCGTGGCGCCTACCAGGTCGAGTTCGACCGCA
>NZ_JAKNRV010000480.1:0-3342 GCF_023072625.1 Pseudomonas emilianonis | reverse complement strand
CCAGGCGCAGCCAGGCTTCGATGCCGCCGTCTTCGCCGGGGGCGCCATCGTGGTCGAGCAGGCGCTGAATCCACTCGCGGCGGATTTCGCGGTCCGGGCAGTTAGCCAGGATCGCGGCATCCTTCAGCGGAATGTTCACCTGATAGTAGAAACGGTTCGCGACCCAGCCCTGGATCTGCTCGCGGGTGGCGCGGCCTTCATACATCGCCACGTGGTACGGGTGATGGATATGGTAGAAGGCGCCCTTGGCCCGCAGGGCATGCTCAAACTCGGCGGGCGTCAACGGTGTGTCAGTCATGTCGTATGCTCCTACAATTCAATGCTCATGCCATCGTAAGCCACTTCGACATTGCGCCGCACCAGCTCGGCCCGCTCGGGAGAATCTTCATCGAGGATCGGGTTGGTGTTGTTGATGTGGATAAGCACCTTGCGCTGCTTCGGCAGGTGTTCCAGCACTTCGAGCATGCCGCCTGGTCCGTTCTGCGACAGGTGGCCCATCTCGCGGCCGGTGCGGGTGCCGACGCCACGGCGCTGCATTTCATCATCGTCCCACATGGTGCCGTCCACCAGCAGGCAGTCGCTGCCGGCCATGATGTCCAGCAACGGCGCGTCAACCTTGCCCAGGCCCGGGGCGTAGAACAGTTTGCCGCCGGTGCGCAGGTCTTCGACGATCAGGCCGATATTGTCGCCGGGGTGCGGGTCGAAGCGGTGCGGCGAATACGGTGGCGCGGCACTGCGCAGCGGCAGCGGGGTGAAACGCAGGTTGGGGCAGGCCGGGATGGTGAAGCTGGCGTCCAGCTCGATGCGGTTCCAGGCCAGGCCGCCGTTCCAATGGGTGAGCATGGTGAACAGCGGGAAACCGCTGCTGAGGTCTTCATGGACCATGTCGGTACACCACACCTGGTGCGGGCAACCTTCGCGCAGGCTCAATAGGCCGGTGGTGTGGTCGATCTGGCTGTCCATCAGGATGATCGCGCTGATGCCGGTGTCGCGCAGGGCGCGGCCGGGTTGCATCGGCGCGAAGCCCTGCAGTTGTGCGCGGATATCCGGCGAGGCATTGCACAGCACCCAGTTCACGCCATCGTCGGAAATCGCGATGGATGACTGAGTACGCGCCTGAGCTCGCAGGCTGCCATCACGAAAGCCTGCGCAGTTCACGCAGTTGCAGTTCCACTGCGGGAAGCCGCCGCCGGCGGCGGAACCTAGAATCTGGACAAACATGGCCGCTCCATCAAGCAAAGCTGAAAACAAAAACGCCCCGGACGGGCCGAGGCGTTGTATTACCCAGCCAATCAGCGGCTGGCGAAGTACATAGTCACTTCGAAACCGATGCGCAGATCAGTGTAAGCAGGTTTGGACCAAGTCATATTCTTACTCCTACGAAGGGATGGGACGTTTACTACCAAGTAATACATATAGTCCACCTCCAATCGGAGATGTTCAGATGTGCTGGTAGGAATATTACGCATTTTTTTCAAAGTTAGCGCTGTCTTGGTGGAAAAAGCCTATTGCAGGGGCGGCAATGATCAGCCCGCCGATTGCCAACCATCGCTAATGCGCGGGCCGTTGGCGATACAGTGCCAGCCACCTGCAGCGTCCTGTAACTGTTGGGCGGCGCGTTGCAAGTCCTCCCGGCTAAGGGCTTGGATTGCGTGTTGAAGCCGCGCGAGATAATCCGACGGATGGCCGGCCAGGCGCGCCTGCCACAACAATTCGGCGGCCTGGGCGATGGGCAGCGCTTGCGCCGTGAATTGTTGCGCCAGCGCCGGGCGGCCGAGGTTGTCGCTGGCGTCGATCAATGCCGGCAATTGTGCGAGGAAGGTCCGCAGGTGCTCCATGATCCCTTCAAGGGAAACACTGGGGGATTGCACGCCAAACAGCAGGCCAGTTTGCCCATTGATCTGTCGGATACCGCTGAACACCGCGTAGCCGATTTGCAGCTCTACCCGCACACGTTGGTAGAACGGCCCTTGGAGCAGGTGCGCCAGCAGGCGCCACGCGGCTTCATCTGCCAGGGACTGCGTCGGCGTTGGGCAGAACAGCAGCAACGCTGCGTCGTGAGCATCGGTATTGATCTCATGCCATAGATGCTGGCCGCTGAGGCTGGCGAATTCGCATTCGAGCGTGTCCGGTTGCCCAGGCAAGCGGGCGGCGGCGGACTTGAGCGCCGCTTCGCAGTGGGCGGGCAGCCCAATGCCCATGCCTTCCCAGCGTGCGCGTGTCCACGACATCGAGGGCGCTTGGGTGTTCGGCTGCACGCCAGCACAGCACGCGGGCAACGCCTTGAGCAACTGCCGAATGGCAATCAGCGGTGTGGCGGCAGGGCCCGGCCGCAGATCATCTTCGGGCGGGTTCAGGCTGCGTGCGAGTTCATCGAGTATCGCCGGCATGGGCTGGTGAAGACCGACCATTTTCACAAGCCAGTCATTGCCGATCGAATCGAAGGATAAGTCGACACCGGCCTGGCGGGCATTTTCGCGCAACGGCTGCAGGGCGTTTTCCAGCGCCGTTGGGAGCGGGCAATCAAGCCGCCAACGCAGGTAGAGCGCGCCTTCATCATGGTCATCGGCCAACGCCGGGCTGAACGACAACGCCGACAGCTCTCGCCGCCCCCGGGAACGGTCCTGGGCAAAAGTGCGCAGGCCCCGGTGCGCGCTGGTCTGGCCGCGAATCAGGCCGGCGCGCTCGTCTTTTACGGGTGGGCGCAGGAACGGATTGTTGGGCGGCAGTTGCCACCCATGTCGGTAGGCTTGCAGCGGCAGGGCGTCGAGCAGGGCCTTGAGGGCCGCAACGTGGTGCTCCGACAAGCACGCTTCGAGTGCTTCGCTGTCATGCCTCGCCAATGCGAGGGCGCCTTGGATCTGCTGTTGACGCGCGTTGAGCAGGGCGAATTCCTCGCGCAGAGAAGTCCAGTCGCTGTGTGCGAAAAAGCTCAACCAGTCGTACAACAGTGCTTCGATCTGCGTCGCCGCGTCGCTTTGCGCGCCGAGGGTAAAGTCGAGGTCCAGTAACGCTTGCCCGGCGAAGTGGTAAAGCACGGACGCCTGCAGGGTGCTGGCCAGTTGGCGCGCTTGCAGTTCCGCGCGCAGCCCGCCCGGCGCCGAGGCGTTGAGCCAGAGACAGAGGAAATCCAGGGCTTCCTTGGGGGCGTCGACGCTGATGACGTGATGCAGATGGCCGTTTGCGCTGTGTTGAAAGCGCGGTGTATGAGCGGGCAGGTCAAACAACGCTGGGATGCGCATAACCGCTTCGTCAGCTTCGATCACGACGCCTACGGGCGACTGCTGAAACTGACCAATGAAAACGGCGAAAGCTATCGCTTTGAGTGGGACGCAGCCGATC
>NZ_JAKNRV010000047.1:0-22160 GCF_023072625.1 Pseudomonas emilianonis | reverse complement strand
CCATCGAACGGCCGGCGGCGCCGATCATGGACCGTGCGCCCGTGACCGAGCCGCTGCAAAGCGGCCTGAAAGTCATCGATGCGCTAATCCCCATCGGCCGAGGACAGCGTGAACTGATCCTGGGCGACCGCCAGACCGGCAAGACGGCGATCGCCATCGATACCATTTTTAATCAGCGCGACAAGAACGTGTTGTGTGTGTATTGCGCCATTGGCCAGCGAGCGTCGGCAGTGGCCAAGGCGGTGGCCAACCTGCGAGAGAGAGGGGCGCTGGCCTACACTGTCGTGGTGGTCGCCGAAGGCAACGAAGCGCCGGGACTGTCCTATATCGCCCCCTACGCCGCCACCAGCATCGCCGAGCATTTTATGGAGGCCGGCCGCGACGTGCTGATTGTCTACGACGACCTGACTCACCACGCGCGTGCCTACCGTGAACTGTCGCTATTGCTGCGTCGGCCACCGGGGCGCGAGGCCTTTCCGGGCGATATTTTCTACATCCATTCGCGCATGCTGGAGCGCGCGACCCATCTGAACCAGGAACGTGGCGGCGGTTCGATGACAGCACTGCCCATCATCGAAACCGAAGCCCAGAACATATCGGCCTACATCCCGACCAATCTGATCTCGATTACCGATGGGCAGATCGTGCTGTCGCCGTCATTGTTTGAACTCGGCGTGCTGCCGGCCATTGATGTCGGCCAGTCAGTTTCGCGTGTCGGCGGCAAGGCTCAACGCCCGGCTTATCGCGCCGTGGCGGGCGCTCTCAAGCTGGCCTATGCGCAATTCGAGGAACTGGAGACCTTTGCGCGCTTCGGTGCAAGGCTCGATGAGGACACGCGCCAATCCATCGTTCACGGCCAGCGCATCCGCGCCTGCCTGGGCCAGTCGGAGCTCTCACCGGTGACGGTGCCAGCTCAAATTGCGATTTTGCTGGCCTTGAATGCGGCACTCTTCGACCCGGTGCCGCTTGAGCGCATGACCGCTGCGCAGCAGGCTGTCGAAGCCGCCGCCAATGGCCTCCCGGCCGTTCTGGGCAAGCGCCTGGCCGATGCCGAGGCGCTCACCGACGCTGATCGCGAGCAGGTCACCGAAGCGGCGCGCCAGGCACTTGCGGCGTTTGTGCCTGCGCCCAAGGAGGTTTGATGGCTGCCACCATCACGGCATTGCGCCGCCAAATCAGCAGCGCCTCTGACCTCAAGTCCGTTGTCCGGGTCATGAAAGCCTCCGCCGCATCGGCCATCGGGCAGTACGAGCGATCAGTGGCGGCACTCGCCGACTACGCGCGCACCGTCGAACTGGGGTTGGGCGTTTGTCTGCGTGCGGTCGATCCCGCAACGATACACGCCCGGGCACCCCATGCACGGGATGAGGGTCACACTGTGCATGCGGTGGTATTCGGCTCCGATCAGGGACTGGTCGGGCGGTTCAACGACGAGGTGGTCGACTACGCAATCGCCCAGTTCACGTCCTTGCCGGTGAAGGTTTGGGCGGTTGGTGAACGTGTGCATGAACGACTGCTCGATGCCGGTAGAGCGCCCGAAGGCGTGTTTGCCGTGCCTGGGTCGGTGGAGCAAATCACGCAACTGGTGGGGCAGGTCCTGCAAACAGTCCCGATGGCGGACAGCGAGGGCGCGGGAGAACCACAACGTGCCACGCTGATGCTTTTCTATAACCGGCCCAGCGGTAACGGCTATAGCCCGGTGAGCCAGCGACTGCTGCCCCTGGATGAGCAATGGCAACAGGCACTCGCTTTGCAACCCTGGCCCACGCCTCAATTGCCCGAAGTCCTGAGCGCGAACACACAGACGCTGCGTGCGTTCATCCGTGAGCACCTGTTCGTCTCGCTGTTTCGCGCCAGTGCCGAGTCGTTGGCCAGTGAAAACGCCAGCCGTCTTGCCGCGATGCAGCGCGCAGACCGCAACATCGGCGAACTGTTGCAAGACCTTGACGCCACCTATCACCGTTTGCGCCAAGCCGGTATCGACGAGGAACTCTTTGACGTGATTTCAGGTTTTGACGCCCTGTCGCCGAACGCCGATGCCGGCTCCCAGGGTTGAACCGACGGGGCGTGCTGTCGCATTGCGTCTCCCGCCTTGCCTTTGCCGCTAATCAGCCGTTGCTGTGCGGTATCGACAAGTGCCCGCGTGCCTGTACACGCGCCCCAAGTGTTATTCGATGATTTCATTGAGCGTGCAGTAATCCGTCCATTCCATCTCAACCATTTCTGACACTTCTCGATGGAACGCCAGGGTCATGCTTTTCAGCTCTTCGGGAGACTCCGAGATCATGGTCAGCGTCAGCTCCCATACCGCTATCCCAAGTCGTGCTGCCTCTTGCTCAAAGGCCGATTCGATACACACTTTCTTTTCAGCCTGACTCAGTCCCTGTACCGCTTCATTGAGGGAAGAGTCGCCTTTGAAGAATTTTGATAGCGCGAGTTCTTTGCGTAGCTCATCTGAGTTCATCAACGTCTCCGCGACTGCGATGGGGGCCGGCTTTTGCCGTGTAATCAGCGGGTATTGAAGCGACTCATGCGATCTCGGTCTCATCGAACCAGCTACGGATCGTCCGGGTGAAAAACAGATGCACGGTATCCCACCAACGTGTCCACCAATAGCCTTGCTCTGCGTCCACAAGGACGACCAATGGCCGCTCCCCCAGTTTATGTTCGGCGTCGAACAGATCTAGCCTTCCGATGACTGTGCCTGCAGTGATAGGGGCTTCGATCGGACCGTCAAACGCCAAGCGCATCTCGATTTTTCGACTTGCGTTTTTAGGCAGCGTGAGAGTCATGTCGTCGAGCAACCCCACGCTGATGGACGGTTGTTTACCCTTCCAGAGCGCAGCCTGTGCGAGTACTTCGCCGCCTTTCTTATAGGTTTGGGTGTCGTAGAAGCGAAAACCGTACCCCATCAGCTTTTCTGTTTCTTCCGCACGTTTACGGGTGCTACTGGCGCCCAGTACTGCACTGATCAAGCGTTGCCCATCCCGCTGTGCGGAGGCCACCAAGCAATACCCCGCCGCCTCTGTATGACCGGTCTTCAAACCGTCGTAGATGGAATTGCGCCACAACAGTGCGTTGCGGTTGGATTGCTGAATGCCGTTCCAGGTGAAGGTTTTCTTGGCGTAGAGAGGGTAGTAGGTGGTCCCTTCATTGATGACTTTCAGAGCTAAGGTCGCCATGTCTCGCGCGGAGGAGTAATGCTCCGGGTCCGGTAGACCGGTGGAGTTCATAAAGTGCGTGTTGATCAATCCCAGCGTTGAAGCGGTCGAGTTCATCATCCCGACAAACCCGTCTTCACTTCCCGCGATATGTTCGGCCAACGCCACGCTGGCGTCGTTGCCTGAATCGATGATCACGCCGCTCAGCAAGTCGTGAACCGAAGCAGAACTGCCAGGTTCGAGGAACATGCGTGAGCCACCAGTGCGCCAGGCGTTTTCGCTCACGACGACTTGGTCATCGGCGCTTATCCGCCCCGACTTGAGCTCACGTGTAGTGACGTAAGCCGTCATTAATTTGGTGAGGCTGGCCGGGGGGAGGCGTGCATCACTGTTGTGGCTGGTAATTACGCTGTCCGTTGCCGCGTCGATCAGTATCCAGGCTTCGGCACCCAGCTTCGGTGCAGCGGGGATCATTGCCCCCAGGGTTGCATTGGCAGCCAGCGCGTCGTTTGCCCAAAGAAGCGGTGGCGTTACACAAAGCACGGTCAACACACGCAGGAACAGCAGATATCTCACAAGCAAAAGGCCTTGGGTCAGCAATAAGTGCTGCCAAATTAGGCCTCGCAGGCGGGGCGCTCAAATTAACCAGTGTTAAGTTAAATTTAATGTTCAGGTACAGATCAATCGGTGGCTTGACCGATGAACAGCGGGCAATGAATCAATACGCATGTTCCCCTGTCCAGGGCGGCAGGGCGGATATCCAGTGTGTACCCGTGCAATTTGACGATGGCGGCGACTAACGATAAGCCTAAGCCGTGGCCAGGGTTTATCTGGCTTCCCTCACCGCGATAGAGCCTGCGAATGACATGTGTACGATCCGCTTCAGGGATGCCGGCACCATCGTCGACGACTTCAATCATGACCGATGAATCCTTGACGCTCCCGCGCAATTCGATATGGCCGCCCTCAGGGGTAAATTTAAGGGCGTTATCGAGCAAGTTGACCAGCGCTTCGAACAGCAACGAAGAGTCGCCGTACACCCTGGGACAATCGCTGGGAATGACCAACGAAAGCGTTTGGGAGCGGTCCAGCGCCATCGGCTCATAAAATTCATGCGCCTGTTTCAACAGCGCCATGATCGGAAAGGGCGCAAATGCAGAACGACGACGAATATCCTCAAGCTCGGCAACCCGCAGCAGCCCTTGAAAACGCACCATGATCGACTCGCTCTCCTCAAACGCCTGGTTCAAGGCCTGCTCATGTTCACGCGCCAGCGGCAATTGCTGCAACTGATAGAGCCTTGCGCGCAAGCGTGTCAACGGCGTGCGCAAGTCATGGGCAATACCGTCGCAGACGCTTTTGACTTCATACATCAGTTGCTCAATATGATCGAGCATCGTATTGACGGCGCTGGCCAGCATATCCAGTTCATCGCGGCGTGCGGACAACGGCAAACGTTCAGACAGGTTGCCCGAGACAATACTTTCGGTACACAGCTGCAGGCGTTTGACACGCCGCAATGGCCGCCGCCGTAATAAACGCCAGCCAATCAATCCGGGGATAAGGGTTAATGACAACCCCCACATCAGTGCCTGCTCGATAATGCCACCCACGGCGGATATTGACCCTCCGTCACGGGCCAGAATGAGGATATGCCCGTCGGGGCGTCGTGCCATCAGGGCATAGCTGCTTCTGGTTTCGGTGCTGGGTAACGCAATGCTCAGGCCGCGCTCAAGGTAATGGACTTGGCCATCGTCGGGCAGGTTGGAGCGTAGTTTCAGCAGGTCGCCGGCGACGTGTTTGCCATCGGGTGCAAACAAGCCGTAGGCGTCGATCCCTGGCGTTGAAAAAGCCTCACTGGCAGCCAGCTCTGCGAGCAATTGGGTGTCGTCGATCTGTTGATAATAGTGGGCGCGTTGCAACAACGTCCGTTCAGCGACCGTTCCGAGATAGTGGGAAATTTCCCAGTACAGCACACCCGTAAAAAGTGCGCCCCAGGCCACGAAAAACACTGCGTAAAACCCGATCAGCCGACTTCCGGACGAGCGCCAATCCTCATTTTTGGGTAACGAGGACATAGCCGGCACCGCGTATTGTATGGATGACAGGCGAGTTTTCGTCGCTTTCCAGCTTTTTGCGCAGTCGACCGATGTGCACATCAATGATGTTTGTTCCAGGGTCGAAGTGGTATCCCCAGACGCCTTCAAACAGCATGGTGCGCGTGACCAACTGGCCGGCACTGCGCATCAGGTAATTGAGCAGCTTGAACTCGGTGGGCAGCAGTTGGATGTCTTCGTCATTTCGAGTCAGTTTGTGCTCTACCAGGTCCAGGCGCAGGTTTCCGCAACTGAGGTGGGGGTTGCTGGGGTCTGCGGCAGTGCGTCGAAGCAATGCATCCAGGCGTGCGACCATCTCGACCGCGGAAAACGGCTTGGTCAGGTAATCGTCGCCGCCCGCACGGAGCCCCAGGACGCGCTCATCCACATCGGACAGTGCGCTGATCATCAAGACCGGTGTTTGAATCCCAAGGCTGCGCAAGGTGCTGACAATTGTCAGCCCGTCAAAGTCAGGCAGCATGCGATCCAGGGTAATGGCGTCGTAGCCGCCTGCAATCGCCAAGGCCAGTCCGTCGCGGCCGGTGGCAGCCCACTTTGAGCTGAAGCCGTGGCGTTGGAGTTCAGCGACGATGATTTCAGCAGTCACCTGATCGTCCTCTATGACCAACGCACTACTCATGATTTCCTCCGTTTGAACGTGTTTTCAGCGCTCCCGACTCAATGCCGACACCCAATGCATGTGAACCCTATTGATCTAAGGCGCGCCCGAATACTAACTATTTCTTAACCCACCTTAACCTTCCCACCTCGTCAGCATGGATATATTCGCAATAACAACCTAACGCGCTGACTTAGATGAGGGGGACATAGTGACGACTTATCTGGCTTTCTTCTTGCTGACTTTTGCCTTGGTTTGCGCCCACACGAGCTGGATGACCCGAAAGAGAGAGCGCAGTGATGGCGCCTAGGCATTCGGGCTTGCCGGTTGCGTGCGTCGTCGCACGCTGCGTGGCCGGGCGAAGAAGGGGGCCGGCTGATCGTGTTAATCCGACCATCAGCCGGCCTTGCACGTCCATATTTGAATAAAACGCTGGCGAGCGGTTGGCGCGCCAATCCAGGGATTCAGGGCGTGACACTGGCCATCAACCCACAGCGGGTAATCGCCAGCCTCCGGTGTGCGCCCCAGGCGCAAGGGTTGCAGCGGCGGCCAGCATGGCGAAGCGGTTCTTTACGCGCATGGGAATCTCTGCGTCTTGTTTGTTTTTATTCAGGGCGACTCCACAGTAGTTGATTGATCAGCACAGTCGCGAGCGGACAGTCCTACCCTGCATCAGATTGCCGGGGTAACTGCACGTGGAGTGGGTAGCAGGGGGAGATGATGGCTATAATCCTTTAGCCGCTGCTGGCTGGACCTGACCGTTTAACCCGGTAGTCTTGTTTTCTGGGTTTTATTTAACCTCTACAACGGGAATCCGCTCGGGTGATCAAGCCGATATTACTCATACGTCGTCGCTTTGCCTCGATCCGATGGCGTACTCGTGTGACGCTCTGGGCTGCTGCTACCCTCGCCGGGTTACTGGTTGTGCTGTTCGCCCGGCTGGCCGACCTGGCGCTGATGCAGTTCGTTCAACAAACCGCCGGCCGGCCTTGGCTGCCGTTTATCTACACGCCTTTGATCGGCATGTTTGTCGTATGGATGACCACCCGCTTTTTTGTCGGGGCACAAGGCAGCGGTATTCCTCAGGTCATTGCGGCTACACGGTTGGCCCATCAAGGTAAGCCCGTGGATAAGTTGGTGTCCTTGCGCCTTGCTGTTGCCAAGATAGGGCTAGGTACTCTGGCGTTGACCGGTGGTTTTTCAGCCGGGCGTGAAGGCCCGTCAGTTCAAGTCGCCGCCTCGATCATGCATTTCTTTCACCGTTATCTGCCTAACGCTCGAATCATCCGCCCCGAAGACCTCATTCTGGCCGGTGGTGCAGCGGGTATTGCCGCCGCGTTCAACACGCCTTTGGCCGGTGTGGCCTTTGCGGTGGAGGAGTTGGGGCGTAAGTTGGAAACCCGTACCAGCGGGGTATTGCTCAGTACGATCATCTTGTCGGGGATGGTCGCGATTGCTTTGCAGGGCAACTACAACTATTTCGGGCATTTCGACGTGCAAGAGGTCAATCTCGATATCGTTATCCCGGTACTGGCGATTGGTATTGGCTGCGGCCTTATGGGAGGGTTGTTCAGTCGGATGCTCCTGTGGCCGCAGAGGTATCGCCGATTTTTCGTATGGGAATGGCGTCGCATGCACCCTGTCTGGTTCGCAGGTGGTTGCGGGATGATCGTGGCTATTCTCGGTTGGCTCAGTGGCGGGATGTCCTTTGGCAGCGGTTATGGGATCACATCCCAGATCATCGTGTCTGATATCGGTCTGCCCTGGCACGCGCCGATCACGCGTTTTCTCGCGACCGTAGTGACTTATTTTTCCGGTATCCCGGGCGGTATTTTTGCCCCGTCTCTGGCGGTAGGGGCTGCGGTAGGCGCCAACGTCGCTGAGTTCTTCGCTCTGGCGGCACAGCCCATCATTGCCTTATGCATGGTTGGCTTTCTGGCGGCTGTCACGCAATCGCCGATCACGTCCGCGATCATCGTGATGGAGATGATCGACAGCCATGGCATGGTGATCAGTCTGATGGCTGTTGCGCTGATTGCCAAAGCAGTCAGTGCCAGGATGGGGCCTGAGCTCTATCAACAGTTGGCGCGTGGCTTTCTGCAGTCGGAGGGCAATGACGCCGCTACGCAAAAAGCCAAACCATAGGCTGGGTCAGCGCAACTGCGCTGCGCCCTGGGTGAATGCCGCACTTGCTGGCCTCGCAAACATTACGGTAAGCCGTTACGCAGTAGTTGGTGCAGCGCATAGCGCTTGATCCTCGTCCCGGGATGTGATGTGGTGGCTAACACTGTAAAGACGATTACCCTTCGCCAACTATGGCGTTTGCAACGTATATTTTTTCCAGCATTTCGAGGTTTCATGCAAATCGAGTTACAGGAGATTAGCGACCACCTCTATCGTTTCGCCCCATTTGATACGCTGCCAAAGGAGTCGGTAGACGCCATCGCTCGGCGGGTAGAAGTAAGTTATTTCAAGGCCGGCAGTGACATCCTTGAAGCGGGTGCGATTATTCAGGACTTGCACTATGTGCGCAGTGGTGCCGTGGAGATCTACCGGCGTAATGGCGAACTCTACAACCGACTTGTCGAAGGCGACATATTCGGGCAAGCAGGTCTGTTGCGCAGTAACAAGGTGCGTTTTCCTGCCAGAGCATTGGAAGATAGCCTGATCTATTACATACCCGCCGACGTCTTCGCTGATCTGTGCGCGCAACATGATGCTTTCGCCGACTTTGTTGAAGCCGAGGGGCACTCCAGGCTCAAGACGGCCGTTGAGGCGCAGGGCCGTGCGAGTGAACTTATTCAGCTCAAATGCCGTGCCCTTATCTCACGACCCCTGGTGTGGATCGCGTCGGATGCTTCTGTCGGCGACGCGGCAAAAGTCATGACAGAGCAAAGTGTTTCTTGCGTGTTGGTGATGTCGCCTACGGGCTTGCAGCCGGCTGAAATCCAAGGAATCGTGACTGATCGGGACCTGCGCACGCGCGTTGTTGCTGCTGGCCGAAACGCTGATGAAACGAGCGCCAGCGACATCATGACTGCCGACCCGGTTGCGATCGGCGCCGATGACTCAGTGTTTGAAGCCATGCTGATGATGTTGCGCCGCAATATTCACCATTTGCCAGTCGTCCACCATGGCCATCCGATCGGTCTGATCAACCTGTCGGATATCATTCGCTACGAGTCGCACAGCAGTTTGTACCTGGTAAACAGAATCTCTAATCAGACCTCCGTCGAAGGCCTGAAATCGCTTTTGCGCGACCTGCGTGGAACCTACATCCGCATGGTGCGTGATGGCGCCACTGCACACATGATCGGCAGCGCAATTTCCGGCATTGGCCGGGCCTTTACCCAGCGTTTGCTGGAACTGGCAGAGAAGAAACTGGGGCCGCCTCCGGTGCCTTACTGCTTTATGGTGCTCGGTTCCATGGCGCGCGATGAGCAGTTGTTGGTGACTGACCAGGACAACGCATTGGTGCTTGACGACAGCTTCGATCCGATCCAGCACGATGCTTACTTTCGGGCCTTGGCAACGTTTGTGAGTGATGGCCTGGCCGCGTGCGGTTACAGCTACTGTAAGGGCGGGATAATGGCGACCAACGATCAGTGGCGTCAGCCCTTGAATGTGTGGCGACGTTATTTCGATCAGTGGATCGAGAAACCTAACCCGACGACGTTGCTCAATAGCTGTATTTTTTTCGACCTTGACGGTGTTTTTGGCCAGCTTGAGTTGGTACAAGAGCTAAAAATTCTGTGTGCTCGCAAATCCAGCGCACACCCTGTTTTTCTGAGTGCCATGGCTCGAATTGCGCTTGACCGGACGCCGCCATTGGGGTTTTTCCGTACTTTTGTCGTCGAGACAGACGGGCAGCACAAAAGGATCATTAATCTCAAGGGGCGGGGCACCGCTCCGCTGACTGACCTTATCCGCATCCATGCGCTTGCGTGCGGCAGTACCGCGCAGAATTCGTTTGATCGCATGGATGCGATAGCGAGCAGCAACGTCATCCCGCCTGAAGGATTAAAGCAACTTCGATATGCACTGGAGTTTCTGTCGATGGTGCGAATCCGACATCAGGCAGACGCGTTGGAGCAGGGGGCTGCGCTCAATAACTACGTCGAGCCCGAGCGTTTTTCCAACAGTGAGCGGCGTAATCTAAAAGAGGCGTTTCAGGTCTTGAGTAATGGCCAGAATTTCTTGCGATTCCGCTATCCTCCAAAAGGTCGCCTCGCGTCATGAAGCACATGAATGCGCAGCCCAATCGTAAAATGCTGGACTGGTCTTCCAGGTTTGAGACATTGGCGCAAAACGCCGTTAACAGCCGCTTGCGACAGTTCTATCAAGCCGGTGCAGTCTCAGCCCAGGCCTCCATTGAGAGCGTGCAACTGCTCGCAATGGATGTGGAAACCACCGGTCTTGATGCACAGGCGCACAGCATTGTGAGCATCGGCGTGATGCCGTTCACACTACAGCGCATTTATTGCGGGAACTCACTTTACTGGGTGATAAAACCATCTTCCGAACTGAATGAAAAGTCAGTGACTTTTCATCACATAACCCATACCGAGATTCTCGATGCTCCCACCTTTGCGCAGGTGCTAGATCCGTTGCTGACGGCTATGACCGGCAAGGTGATGGTCGTCCATTATCGCAATATCGAGCGCGCCTTCTTGGATCAGGCAGTCCGTAGATATTTAGGTGAGGGGCTGGACTTTCCAGTCATCGATACGATGCAGTTAGAGGCTCGACTGCATCGGCAAAAACTCGGTTGGTTTGCCCGACTCATGGGGCGCTCACAGCAATCCATACGATTGGCAGATAGTCGCAAGCGGCTTGGCCTTCCGGCGTACCATGCCCACCACGCTTTAACCGATGCCCTTGCGACAGCAGAATTGTTGCAGGCGCAGATCGCGACTCACTATTCAACGTCCACCCCGGTTGGCGAGTTGTGGAATTGACTCAGTTGCTCAACTGCTGGCGTTAACGCGCGAGGCTAACGCCATTTGATAGTAACCGCTCCTTGAACCCTACATTCAAAGCGCTTGGTTGATCCCGCGCTACCTCGCCTGACCTGGTGCAATCCAAATCCAAGTGACACCGCCAAGCGCACTGGGCAATGATGTCGATCAGGCAAGGGGCGTGCCTCTAGGCCGGGTGTTTGGAGTCATTCACAAGCCCATCCTTGCCGGGGTCGGAGGCAATGTAGACCGTGCGTGACGGATAGGCAAAGTTGACGCCCAGTTCCTCGAACGCGTCGATTATTCCAAGATTGATGTCTTGCTGGACATCCATATAAACGTTGTAACTAGGGTCGAGCACGATGTAAACGGTCTCGAACTCTAACGCACTATTACCGAAGTTTCGAAAGTGACAGCGATCGAATCGTGCTCTTTCTTGCTTGCGGATAATCTGTTCTATGCGTTGCGGCACGTCTCTAACTTGTTGCGGAGAGCAGTTGTAGGTCAACGCAATTTCGAACACTACTCGGCGTTCTTGAAGCCTTTTATAGTTTTGTATGGTACTTCCGATCATTGCGGCGTTCGCCATGACGATCTGTTCGCCACCCAAGCTACGTATCCGCGTGGTCTTTAACCCCACATGCTCGACAGTGCCTGACAGTGCGCCGACAACAATGAAATCGCCGACCTCAAATGGTTTGTCCACCGCAATAGATAAGGACGCGAACACATCGGCGAGGATGTTTTGTACTGCCAACGCAATAGCAATACCCCCCACGCCCAGGCTGGCAACGAAAGCCGTAATGTTCACGCCGACATTCGAAAGCATTGCAAGTACGACGACGACCCACAGGAACACTTTGGCCCCCCAAAGACTTAACGTTGCCAGGGCGCTGCCTTGAAATGTCTGCGAGGCGCTGTGCCGACGAAAATATCGGGAAAGCGCCAACGCCACGGCGCGGTTTGCCCATAACCCAACCTGTAAGGCCACCACCACGAACCAGAGGCTGCTGACGCGGCCCAGCCAGCGGTCCGGTAGATCCAGAACACCTACGCCGATCAATAGCGCGGCCAGAAATAAAAGCGTGTTACTGGTACCGGAGAGCACCTCAACCGCTATGTTGCTTATATGGGCGTTGGGCAGTACAGATACTTTCCGAAGTTTTCTTAGAAAAAAGTCAATCGCCGCCCTGGCCAAGATAAAGCTGATAATTGCCAGTGAGATAGCGAAAATCCAGTTAGCTAAGGCTATTCCCAGAAAGTTGTGGATGACGAAGAAATCATTGATTTGTTGGAACATATTGCCCTCGGTTTTAGCTTCAAGGTGCAAACGTATTGACGTGTTACACCTTGAAACTTGAAGCGAAAGTTACGTATGTCTTAGCTCATGTTTACTAACGAGGCTCAGTCATCAATCCTTTCACGAGAGAGATACATCCCAACATCAGAACGATTGCAAAGGGCAAACCTGTGGAGACTGCCATCGCCTGCAGTGCTACCAGGCCGCCCCCCAATAGAAGGGCAATCGCAATCACGCCCTCGATGACCGCCCAGAACACACGTTGAGGCACCGGCGCATCAACCTTACCCCCGGCGGTAATCGTATCGATCACCAACGAACCGGAGTCCGAAGAGGTAATAAAAAACACGATGACCAGAATGATGCCCAGGAATGAGCTGATCTCCTTAAGCGGCAGTTCTCCCAGCATAGCGAACAGTTTCAGTTCCAGAACAGCGTCCTTGACGCCCATCACGCCCTGTACCGTCGCTTGGTCAATGGCCGTTCCGCCGAATGTGGTCATCCACAGCACAGAAACCACTGAAGGAACGAGCAGGACAGAGATCAGAAACTCTCTGACTGTTCGACCACGACTGACGCGCGCGATAAACATGCCTACAAACGGCGACCAACTGATCCACCAAGCCCAATAGAAGGCCGTCCAGCCTTGGGTGAATTGAGTGTCTGTGCGTCCGAATGGGTTCGAAAGCGCCGGCAGGTATTCAACATAAGTCACCAGGTTCTTGAAGAAACCCGTGAAGATGGCCAACGTCGGCCCCACTACGATGATAAATACCAGCAAGAGTAATGCGAGTCCCATATTGATCTGGGAAAGCATCTTGACACCCTTATCCAAGCCGGCAAGGACTGACCACAGAGCGATCAAGGTGATACCAACGATCAGCACGACCTTGCTGAGATTCGTCGATCGGATTCCGAAAAGGTATTCAATCCCTGCGGCAGCTTGTTCTGCACCAATGCCCAGCGAAGTCGCCAACCCGAATAGCGTGGCGAATACCGCCAGGATATCGATGATATGCCCTGGCCATCCCCAAACACGCTCACCCAATAGGGGATAGAAAATCGAGCGTATCGAAAGCGGTAAGCCCTTGTTGTAAGAAAACAACGCCAAGGACAGCGCCACTATCGCGTATATCGCCCAGGGATGGAGCCCCCAGTGAAAGATCGTGGCAGCCATCGCCAAATCGGCGGATGCCTTCATGTCGCCTGCAGCCCCTCCTAACGGCGCCCAGTCCGTGCGCACGCCGCTGGCATCGACTGTCACACCGCCCATGGACGCAGCGTAATGCGACATGGGTTCGGCTACGCCATAAAACATCAAACCAATGCCCATGCCTGCGGCAAAAAGCATTGAAAACCATCCGACGTAGCTATGGTCTGGCTTGGCATCTCTGCCGCCCAAGCGAACCTTACCCAGCGGAGAGAAAATCAACGCAATGCACAGCACGACAAAAACATTCGCAATGCTCATGAAGAGCCAGGCAAGGTGGCTGGTTAACCAGTTTCGGATAGAGCTGAAGAGGGGTTCAACTTCGTTCTGCAATGCCAGCGTCAAAACCACGAACAGTAAAATGGTGGCCGCTGAAATAATGAACACTTTGCCGTGGATATCGAGCGAGAACGAAAACTCTCCCTTGATGTTGTCTTGACCGATCACATAGTCAGTGTCGATCAGATTGGCAGCTCCGCTCGGTGCTGGAATACCGTCCTCACTGGGGACGTGAGGGATGTTTGGCCGATCATCCGTAGGCTTTTCAACCATGAGAATCTCCTTATTGGTGGCACGCCATGACGTGCAGTTGTCATTATCCCCGCTGTTCCTATGGTTAAACGAGATGTTAGCCGCTTTATCCTAACAAGCTTTGCGGACAAATCCGGTAAAACCTGTCTATTTCAAGGCCGCTTGGTCGAATAGGTGACCGCCACCGGACTTCTTTGCGGTTTCAAACTGTGTGATGTGCGTGCTCGGCTCCGAGCTCAAAGACACCTGCGACCTGCACATCCAGCCAGCAAAGCGCTTGGCCGTCGGTCACCCTTCCAACGGGCAAACCGTTATCTTTGAGGATTGGGCCCTGTTCAATATGGGCTTCGAAGTGGGCGTCGAATGGCCGCCTAAAGTGCCTTGGCGCTTGAGTGTCTGTTCCCGCGGCTCGTGGAACGCACTGAGCTTGAACGCGGGTATGAACAACGCTAGCGCTGATTGAGCATGGCCAGCATGCGTGGCGCGATAAAGCGATGGAACGGCGCCACCGGCAGCATATACAGGCGGCCCAGCCAGTTGTGCGGCTGGACCACGGTGGAGAGCACCACCCGACGGGTTCCTTGCGGGTCGAGAGGCATAAGGTTGATGGCCAGGTACACATCCAGGTGCCGGTCCTGGTCGACCAGCAAAACCTCGTCGGGGGTTTGCGAGACCAGGGTGAAAATCCCCACCCGGTCGCCGGGTCGATAGTCGGCGTCTGCACGCTCGAGATCGATGCGTGTCAGTCTGCCGAGGTCCTTGAGGCCAAACACCTGCACCAGTCGATTGCGCAGCGCCATCAATCGGTCGATCCAAATAGGTGTGCGAGCCATCAGCCGCAGCCCATGCCGCAAGGCGCTACGCTCGTGGTCATCGGCCAAAGTGCTCTGGCAATCGATGAAACTGGCGCCCGTGGCACGTCGGGCAATGCTTGAGTCGGGCGGGAGAGTGCAGCGGCTGACGCTGGAGTTCATAAGGTTTGTCCGAAGGCCATTAATCGTAGGTAGCGCGTTTTTATTCGGGTTCCACGAGGTGCCGCGCGCTCTTTAGCACTTCACACGAGCGCACGATCAAGTGGGCCAGAAAGTGCAGGGCATCCTCAAGCGTTTTAATTGTTCAGTGCCGCGCACCCATGAAAGGCCCAGAGTGGCAAGACGCTTTGTTGGCCGACTGAACGCAAAAAAGGCGCCCGAAGGCGCCAAGGGTTTCACCCTAACCGAGGGAGCCGGGTGAAGCCGTTCACAGCAAAGGTCGCGGTGGTAAGGCGCGACGGGAACGGAAGCGGGGTGCGCCGAGTGGTGGCGCGCAGGTGTTAGTTGCCGAGCTTGACCTTGGTCCAGCCGCGGGTCATCAGGCGCTGCACGGGAATGGGCTGGTCGGGGATCGCGTACAGGGTCGCGAGCACGTCCTGGGGCGGGTAGGACGCCGGGTCGTTGCGGATCGCCTCGTCCACCAGGGGCGTGGCCGCGGCGTTGGCGTTGCTGTAGCCGATGCTGTTGGTGACCTCGGCGATGATATCCGGGCGCATCAGAAAATTCATGAAGGCATAGGCGTTGTCGACGTTGCTGGCGTCCCGGGGGATGGCCACCATGTCGTAGAAACTGCCGGCGCCTTCCTTGGGAATGCTGTAGTCGATCTTCACCCCGTTGTTGGCTTCTTGAGCCCGGGCGCGCGCTTGCAGCACGTCGCCGGAGTAACCCACGGCCACGCAGATATTGCCGTTGGCCAGGTCCGAGATGTACTTGGAGGAGTGGAAGTACGCCACTGAAGGGCGGATCTTCATGAACACTTCCTGGGCCTGGGCGATCTGTTGTTTGTCCTGGGAGTTCACCGCAAAGCCCAGGTAGTGCAGGGCCGCTGGCAGCATTTCGGTCGGCGAATCGAGGAAGCTGATGCCGCAGGCCTTGAGTTTCGCGGCATTCTCGGGGTTGAACAGCAGGTCCCAGGAGTTCAGCTGCGCGTCGGTGCCCAGTGCCTGGCGGACTTTCTCCGGGTTGTAGCCGATGCCGATCGAACCCCACATATACGGGAAGGCATGCGCGTTGTCGGGGTCGCTGGCGGCGGCATTTTTCAGCAGCACCGGGTTTAGGTTCTTCCAGTTCGTCAGTTTGGATTTGTCCAGGGTCTGGTAGACCCCGGCCTTGATCTGCTTGGCCAGGAAGCTGTTGGACGGGACCACGATGTCGTAGCCCGACTTGCCGGCCAGCAGCCGCGCTTCCAGGGTTTCGTTACTGTCGAAAACGTCGTAGGTGACGTGTATGCCCGTCTCGGCCTCGAACTTTTTCAGGGTGTCGGGGGCGATGTAGTCCGACCAGTTATACACACGCAGCACCTTGTCGGAGGCCTGGGCGCCGCCAGCCATGGCGCCCAACAGGGACAGTGTGAGCAGAGTCCTGCCAAACCTTTTCATGCATCCAACTCCATTTTTTATTGTGGGGTAAAACACGACGGCCTAGGCCGTCGCCGGTGTTCGTTATGACTGTTGGGGTTGCGGCTGCCAGGCTTCGCTGGTGGTCTGGTCCATGGCTTCCTGGATCGCCCGCTTGCGGTTCATTTCGGCCTTGCGGCTGAAATACCAGACCATGAAGGTCACCAGCGACACCGCCAGCAGAATCAGGCTGGCCACGGCGTTGATCTCCGGCTTGACCCCCAGGCGCACGGCGGAGAACACCTCCATCGGCAGGGTGGTGGAGCCGGGCCCGGAGACGAAACTGGCGAGCACCAGGTCATCCAGGGACAAGGCGAACGCCATCATGCCGCCCGCCGCCAACGACGGCGCGATCATCGGGATGGTGATCAGGAAAAACACCTTGAGTGGTCGCGCGCCGAGGTCCATCGCCGCTTCTTCGATGGACAGGTCCAGCTCCCGCAGGCGCGCCGAGACGACCACCGCGACATAGGCCGCGCAGAAGGTGGTGTGAGCGATCCAGATGGTGACGATGCCACGCTCCATGGGCCAGCCGATCATCTGCGCCATGGCCACGAACAGCAGCAACAGCGACAGACCGGTGATCACTTCCGGCATCACCAGAGGCGCGGTCACCAGGCCACCGAACAGGGTCCGGCCCTTGAAACGGGTGACCCGGGTCAGCACGAAGGCGGCCAGGGTGCCCAGCGCCACGGCGGCCACGGCGGTGTAGCAGGCAATCTCCAGGGAGCGCGCCACCGAGCCCATCAATTGGGTGTTATCCAACAGCCCCAGGTACCACTTGAGCGACCAGCCGCCCCAGACCGTCACCAGCTTGGAAGCGTTGAACGAATAGATCACCAGAATCAGCATCGGCAGGTAGATGAACAACAAGCCGAGCACCAGCATCAGGGTCGAAAAACTGAAACGCTTCATGCCCGTGCCTCCATTTCTTTGGCCTGGCTGCGGTTGAACAGCAAGATGGGAATAATCAGGATCGCCAGCATCACCACCGCCAGGGCGGACGCCACCGGCCAGTCGCGGTTATTGAAGAACTCCTGCCACAGCACGCGGCCGATCATCAGGGTCTCCGGGCCGCCCAGCAGTTCCGGGATCACAAACTCGCCGACCACCGGGATGAACACCAGCATGCTCCCGGCGATGATGCCGTTCTTGGCCAGCGGCACGGTGATTTTCCAGAAGCTGTTGAAGTTGCTCGAACCCAGGTCCGAAGCGGCTTCCAGCAGGCTCTGGTCGTGCTTGACCAGGTTGGCGTACAGCGGCAGCACCATGAACGGCAGGTAGGCGTAGACCACGCCGATGTAGACCGCCGTGTTGGTGTTGAGGATTTCAATCGGGCTTGAGGTCAGGCCGGTCCACATCAGGAAGGCGTTGAGCAGGCCGTTATTGCTGAGGATGCCCATCCAGGCATAGACGCGGATCAGAATCGCGGTCCAGGTCGGCATCATGATCAGCAGCAGCAATACGTTTTGCATTTCCTTGCGGGTCTTGGAAATCCCATAGGCCATGGGAAAACCGATCAGCAGGCACATCAACGTGCTGAGCAGGGCGATCTTCAGCGAGCCCAGGTAGGCCGAGATGTACAAATCGTCGGCGGCCAGCAGGCTGTAGTTACCCAGGTTCAGCAGCACCTGGAGTTTCTGCTCGACGAAGGTGTAGATTTCCGAGTAGGGCGGAATCGAGACGGCCGCTTCGGAGAAGCTGATCTTCATCACCAGGAAGAACGGCAGCATGAAAAACAGGAACAGCCAGAGGAAGGGAATGCCGATCACCAGCTTGCGACCGCTGGGCAGCACACGGATCAACGCTTGATTGAAAGTGCTCATGGTCGACGTACTCATGCCCGCAGTACCACGCCGCTGTCGTCTTCCCACCACACGTACACAGTGTCGCCCCAGGACGGCCGGGAGCCACGGCGTTCGGCGTTGGCCATGAACGACTGGACGATCTTGCCGTTCGGCAGCTCCACGTAGAACACCGAGTGCCCGCCGAGGTAGGCGATGTCGTGGACCTTGCCGCTCGACCAGTTGTGCGCGCCGGTCGGCATTACGGTGGTGACCAGCAGTTTTTCCGGGCGGATCGCGTAGGTCACCGACTTGTCTTCCACCGAGGTGGCGATGCCGTAGCCGACGTAGATGTCGCGGTCCAGGTCCGGGCACTGGAGCACCGCGTGACCTTCGGCGTCGTCGATCACCTGGGTGTCGAAGATGTTGACGTTGCCGATGAACTCGCAGACCAGGCGGCTCACCGGGGTTTCGTAAATGTCCACCGGGCTACCGATCTGGGCGATCCAGCCCAAGTGCATGATGGCGATGCGCTGGGCCATGGTCATGGCCTCTTCCTGGTCATGGGTCACCATCACGCAGGTCACGCCCACGCGCTCGATGATCTCTACCAGCTCCAGTTGCATCTGCGAGCGCAGCTTTTTATCCAGGGCGCCCATGGGCTCATCGAGCAGCAGCAGTTTCGGGCGCTTGGCCAGGGAGCGGGCCAAGGCCACGCGCTGGCGCTGGCCGCCGGAAAGCTGGTGAGGTTTGCGCCGGGCGTACTGGGTCATGTGCACCAGCTTGAGCATTTCCTCGACCCGCGCCTCGATCTCGCTGGCCGGCAGGCGGTCCTGCTTGAGGCCAAAGGCGATGTTCTGCGCCACGGTCATGTGCGGGAACAGGGCATAGGACTGGAACATCATGTTGATCGGCCGCTCATAGGGCGGCATATCGGTGATGTCCACGCCGTCCAGCAGGATGCGGCCTTCGGTGGGCCGTTCGAAACCGGCGAGCATGCGCAGCAGGGTGGATTTGCCGGAACCGGAACCCCCCAGTAGGGCGAAGATCTCGCCCTGGTGGATTTCCAGGGACACATCGTCCACGGCCACGGTTTCATCGAACTTCTTGGTCACGCGGTCGATCTTCACCAGCACCTTTTGCGGTTGCTGATGACCTTCCAGAGCCTTGCGATAAATGCTGGAGGCGTTTGCCATGTGAAACTCCCAACAGGTCGTCGGGCCAACGCGGCCTGACTTAATAAGGTTGATTGCAAACCTGCGTCATCAATGCGGTGCAGGTTTATTCGGCGCCGCCATCCTGGCTGCCTGGGCTTGCTTGTTGTTGTTTGGGTGTTGCCGTTCACGCCGCACGGCGGGCGCACACAGGTGCGCGCGCCGCGTGGGCAGGGCGTGTCAATCGGTGAATCGAATACTGGCGGCCCTGTGTGGGCCGCCTTGTGTTAACGGTGCTGACGCTGCGCGGCGCGTTGCCGGCAGGCATCGCCGAAGGCCTGGAAAATACTCAGGTAAGCCGGGTTCGACAGGACCTGCCATTCCGGGTGCCACTGCACGCCAAAGGCAAACGCCTGGCTGTGCTCCACGGAAACGGCTTCGATCAGGCCATCCGGGGCCACGGCTTCGACCCGCAGACCGTCGCCCAGGCGGTCGACGCCCTGGCTGTGGATCGAGTTGACCTGGATCTCGCCGGCCAGGCCCATGGCCTCGAACACGCCGCCGGGCTGGATCGCCACCGGGTGCGCCGCGGCGTACTGGACGTCGAGGCGTGGGTCGTCGGCTTCGCGGTGGTCCATAAAGCCCGGC
Organism: Pseudomonas emilianonis; assembly: GCF_023072625.1. Lineage (NCBI taxonomy): Bacteria > Pseudomonadati > Pseudomonadota > Gammaproteobacteria > Pseudomonadales > Pseudomonadaceae > Pseudomonas > Pseudomonas emilianonis. Next base: position 2,271 of record NZ_JAKNRV010000047.1, on the reverse strand, counting down.
AGTTCATGCACCTTCTGGTGCAGGCTGCCGCCAAAGGCCACGTTCATTTCCTGGAAGCCGCGGCAGATACCGAGGACCGGCACTCCGGCCGCCACCGCTGCCCGCAACAGGGGCAGGGTGGTGGCGTCGCGCTGCGGGTCATGGGCGGTGCCCGGCGCGCTGGGAGCGCCTTGATAGTGGAAGGGTTCGACATTGGACGGCGAGCCGGTAAACAGCAGGCCGTCGACGTAGTGCAGCAGATCCTTGATCTCGCAGAGGTCCGCCAGGGAAGGGATGACCACCGGCAGCCCCAGGGCCGCGACGCTGACAGCACGCAAATACTTGTCGCCGCTGACATGGTAGGGGTGCAAGCCAATCTCTTTGACGCATGCAGTAACACCGATCAATGGCTTGAGTGCCATTTTTATCACCTCGAAATTCACGCTGGAACGAGTTTTTCCAGAGCTTATCCATGTTGATTTTAATTAACAACCTTCATGTAAAAAATTATAGACGCCATGCGGTGCTAATCCGCATGTTTGCTTGGTGTTCATTCTGTGATTGCCTGGCTAGTACCAATATAATTAACGAATAGCCCGCGCTTTTCGCTATTGACTTCACTTTATCTTTCGGATTGACTGCTGCTACGAAACAGCTTTGAACATAATAATTAACACATAGGTGCATCATGTCGGTCCCACTGCGTACCGTTCAGCTCAACGAAGCCAACGCCTTTCTGAAGAAACACCCTGAGGTCCTGTACGTCGATCTGCTGATTGCAGACATGAACGGCGTGGTGCGCGGCAAGCGCATCGAACGCACGGCGCTGCACAAGGTGTATGAAAAAGGCATCAACCTCCCGGCGTCGTTGTTCGCCCTGGACATCAACGGCTCGACCGTGGAAAGCACCGGCCTGGGCCTGGATATCGGCGACTCCGACCGCATCTGCTACCCGATCCCCGACACCCTGTGCATCGAGCCCTGGCAGAAGCGCCCCACCGCGCAACTGTTGATGACCATGCATGAGCTCGAAGGCCAGCCATTCTTCGCCGACCCGCGCGAAGTGCTGCGCCAGGTGGTGAGCAAGTTCGACGACCTGGGCCTGACCATTTGCGCCGCGTTCGAGCTGGAGTTCTACCTGATCGACCAGGACAACGTGAACGGCCGTCCGCAAGCACCGCGCTCGCCAATCTCCGGCAAGCGCCCGCATTCGACCCAGGTCTACCTGATCGATGACCTCGACGAATACGTCGATTGCCTGCAAGACATCCTTGAAGGCGCGAAAGAGCAGGGCATCCCTGCCGACGCCATCGTCAAGGAAAGTGCCCCGGCGCAGTTCGAGGTCAACCTGCACCACGTCAGCGACCCGATCAAAGCCTGCGACTACGCGGTGCTGCTCAAGCGCCTGGTGAAAAACATCGCCTACGACCACGAGATGGACACCACCTTTATGGCCAAGCCCTACCCGGGCCAGGCGGGTAATGGTTTGCACGTGCACATCTCGATCCTCGACAAAACGGGCACTAACATCTTCGCCAGCGACGACCCCGAGACCAACGACGCCCTGCGTCACGCCATCGGCGGCGTGCTCGAAACCCTGCCGGCGCAGATGGCGTTCCTCTGCCCGAACGTCAACTCCTACCGCCGCTTCGGCGCGCAGTTCTATGTGCCGAACTCGCCGAGCTGGGGCATCGACAACCGCACCGTCGCCGTGCGCGTGCCGACCGGTTCGGCGGATGCCGTGCGCATCGAGCACCGCGTGGCTGGCGCCGACGCCAACCCTTATCTGCTGATGGCCTCGGTACTGGCCGGTATCCACCACGGCCTGACCAACAAGATCGAGCCGGGGGCGCCGGTCGAGGGCAACTCCTACGAGCAGAACGAACAAAGCCTGCCCAACAACCTGCGCGATGCCCTGCGTGAGCTGGACGACAGCGACGTCATGGCCCGGTACATCGACCCGCTGTACATCGACGTGTTTGTGGCGTGCAAGGAAAGCGAGCTGGCCGAGTTCGAGAATTCGATCTCCGACCTTGAGTACAACTGGTACCTGCACACGGTCTGACGGCCCTCCCACTTTTTGCGTTGAGCACACTCTATGACCAAGCATCGCAATGACTGGGAGCAGTACTTCCAGTCCCTGAACCTTGAAGGCCGGGCCTTTATTGACGGCGAGTACCGTTGGGCCGCCAGCGGCGAGACCTTTGACAGCATCAGCCCGGTGGACGGGCGTTTTCTGGCCAAGGTCGCCAGCACCGATGAGGCCGACGCCGACGCGGCGGTGGATACCGG
>NZ_JAKNRV010000479.1:0-3346 GCF_023072625.1 Pseudomonas emilianonis | reverse complement strand
GACATGGCGCCGGTGCCGTCGACCTGCAGGTCACCGCGCCGGGTGTAGGCTTCCTGGCCGTCGCCGGTCTGCACCGCGAGCATCACGTTTGTGCCAAGGGCCACGTCCAGCGCGCGGTCGGTATGCACGATCGGCCCTTCGCTCCAGTCCACGCCCACGCCGTTGGCGGCCACCGACACGCGGGTCGGCAAGCCTTCGCCCGCCACCGGCGAAGACTGCATCTGCACCAGTTGCGCGCGAAAGCCCGGGGTGACGATATTGGCCAGGTTGTTGGCCACGACGGCCTGCTGTTCGAGCGCCTGATTGGCCCCGCTCATGGCCGTGAAGAGCATGCGATCCATAAGGTCAGGAACCGATATTCACGGCTTGCTGCAGCACTTCGCTTTGCGCCGTTACCGACTTGGCGTTCGCCTGGAAGTTGCGTTGGGCAATGATCAGGTTGACCAGTTCGGCGGTCAGGTCGACGTTGGAATCTTCGGTGGTGCCGCTCAGGATCGATCCCAGCGAGCCGCTGCTGGCCACGCCGAGCAGGGCCTGGCCGGAGGACGAGGTGGCCAGCCAGGTGTTGTCACCGTTGGCTTTGAGGCCGTTTTCATTGCTGAAGGTGGCCAACTGGATCTGGTCGATGTTTTTGGTCTGGTCGTTGGAGTAGGTGGCGACCACCGTGCCGGTCTCGTCGATGCTGAAGCTCACCAGGCTGCCGGAGGTGTAGCCGTTCTGGGTAATGTCGGACACCGCCGAGTCGTTGCCGAACTGAGTGGTGCCGGTCAGGTCCAGCGCCACCGACATACTGGCCGCGCCGTTGGCCGGGTCGTAGGTGTAGGTGCCGGTTGCGCCGCTGGTGATCAGACCGCTGGAGTTGAAGCTGACGGTCTGGGAGTCGGTCAGCAGGTTGCCGTCGATCGCGGTGTGTACGTCCCAAGTGTTGTCGGCGGTTTTGCTGAAGTACAGGGTGCTGGTGTGGCTGATGCCCAGGGAGTCGTAGAGCGGCGTGCTGGTGGAATAGGAATAGGTCGACGAGTCGGTCTGGTCGAACGTGGCGGTGATGACGTCTTCGCTGGCGTCCAGGTTCAGCTCGGCGTCCAGCTCGGTGCTGGCGCTGGCTTGCATGCCGGTGGTGGGGATCTGGATCACGCCGTTGACCCCCAGCAGTTGATCGCCGGCAGCGTTTTCCAGGTAGCCGTCGGCAGTCAGGGTCAGTTGGCCGTTGCGCGAGTACACGGTTTGCGTGCCGTCGGAGAAGGTGAAGAAGCCGTCACCGTTGATCGCCAGGTCCAGGGCGTTATCGGTGGTGGTCAGGCTGCCGGATTCGAAGTTCTGCACCACGCCCGAGACCTGGGTGCCCAGGCCGACGTCGGCGCCGGAGTACACATCGGCGAACTGCGTGGTCGAGCTTTTGAAGCCCACGGTCTGGGAGTTGGAAATATTGTTGCTGACCACGTTGAGGTCGGTGGACGCTGCCGACAGACCACTGAGTGCTTGGGAAAAAGCCATGGTGTTTCTCCTTCGTTAGGTAGAGGGTCAGAGGACAAGACTGATGTCGCTGAGGGCGACGTTCTCGTTGACGCCCCCCAGGTCCAGTGCGACTTGGTTGCTGCTGTCGGTGGTCACGCCGGTCACCAGCGCGTACTTGAGGGCGGTGTTGGCCACGGCGACGTCGTCGGTGGTGGCGCTGATGGAGAAGGTGTAGGCGCCGTCGGCGGCGATGGTGCCGTCGTCTTGTAGGCCGTCCCACGACAACGACTGGGTGCCGGCGCTCATGCTGCCTTCGTCCAGGGTGCGCACGACGGTGCCGGTGCTGTTTTTGATGGTGACGCTGACGCTGTCGGCATCGCCGTTCAGGGTGACGCCAAACGTCGTCGCCACGCCGCTGTCGACCTGGATCACATTGCCGTCGATCAACACGCCATTGCCCACCAGGGCCGAGGCTTGCAGGGTTTCGGAGGCGCTGATCTGGCCGGAGATGCCTTCCAGGGTGCTGGTGACGTCTTCGATGCTGCTGATGGTGCTGATCTGCGCCAGCTGGGTGACCATCTCGCTGTTGTCCATCGGGTCGGTGGGGTCCTGGTTCTGCAACTCGGTGGTCAGCAGCGTGAGGAACTGGTCTTGCAGATCGTCCGCCGCCGAGGTGCTGCTTTCGGCGGTGGTGCTGGTGCTGTTCATGGTCGATAGCACTGAGCTGGCAATCGTACTGGTCATGGTTTACGCCTCACCTAGGGTCAAAGTTTTCAGCATCATTTCCTTGCTGGTGGACATGACTTCGACGTTGGCCTGGTAAGAGCGCGACGCGGAAATCATGTTGACCATTTCGCCCACCGGCTCGACGTTGGGCATGGTCACGTAGCCCGACTCGTCGGCCAGCGGATCGCCGGGGCGGTATTCCTGGCGCATCGGCGAGCCGTCTTCGACCACCTGGCTGACGCGCACTCCACCGATGCTGCTGCCCGCCTGGTATTGCGACTCGAACACCACCTGCCGCGCCCGGTAGGCTTCGTTGTCCGGGCCGCTGGTGGTGTCGGCGTTGGCCAGGTTGCTGGCGGTTACGTTCATGCGCTGGGACTGGGCGCTCAGCGCGGAGCCGGCGATATCGAAAATGCTGAACATCGACATGGTGGTTTCCCTGGGTTATTCGGACTGCATGGCGGTCTTGAGCGACTGCAGGCGACTGCTCAGAAAGGTCAGGCTGGCCTGGTACCGCACGGCGTTATCGGTGAACTGCGCGCGCTCGCGGTCCATGTCCACGGTGTTGCCGTCCAGGCTTGGCTGGTCGGGCACGCGGTAGAGCAGGTCGCGGCTGGAGACGCTGCTGGAGTCGGCGTGCAGGTGGCGGTCCGAGGTGGTGGCCAGGGTCATGCCGCGGCCCTGGGTGTGCGATTTTTGCAGGGAGCTGGCCAGTTCGGCGCTGAAGTCAAAATCCCGCGCGCGGAAGTTGGGTGTGTCGGCGTTGGCGATGTTATTGGCCAATACCTGCTGGCGCTCAGCCCGCAAACTCATTGCGTCCTGCTGAAAGCGCAGCTCGTTATCGAGCTTGTCGATCATGGTTGCGGACCTGTGCATCAAATAAATGAACGGCTCGCAGGTTAGTCCCAAGGCCGGCTAGGCAAAGGCCGAAACAGGCGGCTATTTGACGACCAATTCAGGCCTTGCCTTGTCGGCGGGGCGACTAGAATTCTGCGCTGGGTAGCGCGGAGGGCGGGATCGATGACAAGACGGATGTGGGGCTTGATGGGCCTGTTGTGCTGCACCCTGGCCCAGGCGGATGGCCTGCAGGACCAGGTGCGCGAGGTGATTGCGCCACGCTTGCCCGCGCGCGCCCAATTGGTCGCGGTGGACATCGGCCAGCCGG
>NZ_JAKNRV010000478.1:0-3347 GCF_023072625.1 Pseudomonas emilianonis | reverse complement strand
GAGTCGTCCGCCAGCGCCGGCAGGCCGGAGAGGCGTGCGGCGTTGCGCGCTTTGAGGATAGCGTTTTCGACGAACGACAGGCCCGTCTCTTCTGGCTCGACCTGGCTGAACTCGCCGATCGAACGCAGTTGCACGGACTCGCCGAGCATGGCCTGGAGTTCTTTGAGTTTGCCGGCGTTATGGCTGGCCAGCACGAGTTGAGTCAAGTTCATCATTCTGCCGGAAACAGTTCCTGGTTGAATTGGAAACCATGGGCCTTGCCGCCGGTTTCAACGTTGATGGTGAAAACTCGTACTTCCTGTTGCGGTACGTTGTAGGGCGCGAGGTAATAGATCGCACCTTTCTCGGTAATCTGCTTGAACGTCAGAATTTCGCTCCTGCCGCTCAGGTCCTTGATCGTGCCGGTCACTTGCGCGGCCACGGGCGTCACGCCCTTGACCACGGCCACGTTGATCAACCCCTTGTTCTTACTGCGTACCACGCCAACCGCCTGGGCCGTTTCGGGTTGCAGGAAGCTGGAAGTGAAGGTGTTGTAGTGCACGGTGATATCGCCAAATTCTTTCTGGCGCTTACTGTCGATAGCATCGGCGGCCATGGCGCTGACGCCCAGGCATGCGGTGAGTAGAAAAACAGCCAGACGACTCATGAGCGTCCCTCTTGAAAATGATTAGACGGCAATCTTGTGATCTGTCAGGCCAGGGCTGCTGACCCGGTAAATCCCGATTTCGCCCAACAGGTTGGGCCATAGTTTACTTGCCCAGCCGTGGCGGTGCTGTTGATCGACGGCAAGGCGGTTGATCACCTTGGCTTCCCGCTCGCTACACAGGGCTTCGAAGTCTTCGAAGGTGCAAAAGTGGATGTTCGGTGTGTTGTACCACGTGTACGGCAGGAAATCCGACACCGGCATCCGGCCCTTGGTGGCCAGGTACCAGCGGCAGCGCCAGTGACCGAAGTTGGGGAAGGTGATGATGCACTGGCGGCCGACGCGCAGCATTTCGTCGAGGATGCGGTCCGGGTAATGCACCGCTTGCAAGGCCTGGGTCATCACCACGACGTCGAAGCTGTTGCTGGCAAAGTTGCCCAGGCCCTTGTCCAGGTCCTGCTCGATCACGTTGATGCCCTTGGCCACGCACTGGGCGATGTTGTCCGGGTCGTTTTCCAGGCCGTAGCCGGTGACTTGCTTGTGGTCGCGCAGCCAGCTCAGCAGTTCGCCATCGCCGCAGCCAAGGTCGAGCACGCGGCTGCCGGCGGGTATCCAGTCTTGGATGATTTCCAGGTCGGCTCTCATGGCGTTCTCACAAAATTATGCGGTTCATGTAGTTGCTGAACGCCTGCAGATAACGAGGGATCGGGATCAGGAAGGCGTCGTGGCCTTGCGGAGCATCGATTTCCAGGTAGCAGACGTCTTTCTTCGCCGCCATCAAGGCATCCACCAGTTCCCGCGAGCGGGCTGGCGAGAAGCGCCAGTCGGTGGTGAACGACATCACGCAGAACTTGGCCGACGCGCCCTCGAAGGTTTTCGCCAGGTCGTCGTCGAAGTTGGCCGCCGGGTCGAAGTAGTCCAGGGCCTTGGTCATCAGCAGGTAGGTGTTGGCGTCAAACCGCCCGGAGAACTCTTCGCCCTGATACCGCAGGTAGCTTTCCACCTGGAACTCCACGCTGTGGAAGTCGTAGTTGAGCTTCTCGCTCTTGAGGCCACGGCCGAATTTCTCGCCCATGGAGTCGTCGGACAGGTAGGTGATATGCCCGACCATCCGCGCCAGCATCAAGCCGCGCTTGGGGATCACGCCGGCTTCCTGGAACGAACCGCCGTGAAAGTCCGGGTCGGTCAGGATCGCCTGGCGCGCCACTTCGTTGAAGGCGATGTTCTGCGCCGACAACTTGGGGGCCGAGGCGATGGCCAGGCAATGGCGCACGCGATCGGGGTAAGTGATGGTCCACTGCAGGGCTTGCATGCCGCCGAGGCTGCCGCCGATCACGGCGGCCCATTGCCGGATGCCCAGCAGGTCGGCCAGACGCGCCTGGCTGTGTACCCAGTCTTCCACGGTCAGTACCGGGAAGTCGGCGCCGAAGGGCTTGCCGGTTTCCGGGTTGAGGCTGCTGGGGCCGGTCGAGCCGTTGCAGCCGCCGAGGTTGTTCAGGCTGACCACAAAGAATTTGTTGGTATCGATGGGTTTGCCGGGGCCGATGCAGCTGTCCCACCAGCCGGGCTTGCGCTCGTCGACGCTGTGGAAGCCGGCGGCATGATGATGGCCGGACAAGGCGTGGCAGATCAGCACGGCGTTGCTCGCGGTGGCGTTCAACTGGCCGTAGGTTTCATAGATCAGGTCGTAGGCTGGCAGCGAACGGCCGCAGGCCAGGGCCAGCGGTTCGCTGAAGTGCGCCACTTGGGGCACGACCAGTCCAACAGAATCGGGGGGAAAGGCAGTTGGCATCGACCCTGCTCTCGTTTAAATGAGGCGTAAGTCTAAAGACCGCTGCCCCTAGCGGCAAGCAAAGGCCGGAGGTTATCCGGCCCTGATACACAAGCGGCGCTGAATCAGATCAGCCCGAACAGCTCTTTGGGCATGAACGCGTAGAACGCAAGGCGCGGGATCACCCAGCTTTGCAGGAGCTGGATCGCGATAAACGCGAAGATCGGCGAGATATCCAGGCCGCCCAGGTTGGGGATCAAGCGGCGGAACGGCGCCAGCACGGGTTCGGTGATCTGGGCGACCAGTTCGGCCCCGGGGCTGCGGCTGCCGGGTGCGACCCACGAGAGGATCACGCTGATGATCATCGACCAGAAGATGATCTTTAAAAACAGCGAGAAAACCCCGATCAGCGCCCATGGCAACAGCAGGAGGGTCAAGGCCTGGTAGCCACTGAGCGTCAGGATCACCGCGAACAGCAGGATCTGCAGCAGCAGCGCCAGTACCAGCGAGGACATGTCCAGCCCAAACAGGCTAGGGATCACCCGGCGCAGGGGCTTGAGCAACGGCTGGGTGGCCTTCACCACGAACTGGCACAGCGGGTTGTAGAAGTTCGCCCGCACCAATTGCAGGATAAAGCGCATCAGCACGATCAGCAGGTACAGGCTGCCTAGGGTCTGGATGATGAAAATGGCAGCGTCATTGATTCCGAGCATGTTCGATTCCTATCTAGTCCTGTTGCAGGTTGGGGACGACTATTTGCCCAGTTGCTCGGCCATCTCGGCCGAACGATGTGCCGCGGCACCCAGTGCTTTTTCCACCAGGGCTTCGAAGCCCCCGGCCTGGAACGATTCGATGGCGGCTTGCGTGGTGCCGCCCGGGGAGGTCACACGGCGGCGCAGCTCGGCGGCATCCACGTCGCTGGATACGGCCATC
>NZ_JAKNRV010000477.1:0-3349 GCF_023072625.1 Pseudomonas emilianonis | reverse complement strand
AACGGGCTGCGCAGCTCGGCAATGACTGCCAAGGCATCGGTGTGGCCTTCGAACAACTTGCACAATCGCAGGTCGTGCCCGGCCACCTGGGCCAGACGACTGAACCGCTCAAGGGTCTGGCCACTGCCGGGGAAGGGCAGTTGGTCCAGGCCCGCCGCCTGCAGCGCCTTCAGGGCCGCGCCTAGAGCCTGCGTGTCCGCATAACCCCGGTAGCCTTGAAGGAACCCATGTAGACCCACGTCACACCTCGTCGTCGTGCTGCAGTTCAAACAGCAGCAGCGAGCGCCCGGTGACGGCGTATTCATGGTGGAAATCAAAGCGCTCCTGACCGCGTACCGCCGTGTCATTGGTGTCGAGCATGCAGGTCCAGAACTGGCCTTCCGGAACGGGGGGCAGGCTGAAATTGACCTGGTCGTGATGGGCGTTGACCACCAGCAGCAAGGTCGCATCGCCACCCGGACGGCGAATCCCGGTCTCCTGGGCACGGCCATCCATCAGCATGCCCAGGCAGCGGCCGTGGCTGTCTTCCCATTGCTCGGTGCTCATCTCGTTGCCATCCGGCGCGAGCCAGGTGACGTCCTTCACGCCGATCTCTTCGTTGTAGTCGCCCACCAGGAAGCGGCCACGACGCAGGATCGGGTAAGCCATGCGCAGTTTGATCAAGCGTTTCACAAACTTGAGCAGCGCCTTGCCGTCATCGTCCAGTTCCCAGTTGACCCAGCCGATCTCGCTGTCCTGGCAATAGGCGTTGTTGTTGCCGTGCTGGGTACGCGCGAACTCATCCCCGGCCACCAGCATCGGCGTGCCCTGGGCGAGCAGCAGGGTGGCGAAGAAATTGCGCATCTGGCGCAGGCGCAGGGCGTTGATTTGTGGGTCGTCGGTGGGGCCTTCGACGCCATGGTTCCACGACAGGTTGTTGTTGCTACCGTCCTGGTTGTTTTCGTCGTTGGCTTCGTTGTGCTTGTCGTTGTACGACACCAGGTCATGCAGGGTGAAACCGTCGTGGGCGGTGATGAAATTCACCGAGCTGTAAGGCCTGCGGCCACGGTGGTTGAACATTTCGCCCGACGCGGTCATGCGTCCGGCGAAGTCCGCCAGTTGGCCGTCATCGCCTTTCCAGAAGGCGCGCACGGTGTCGCGGAAACGGTCGTTCCATTCCACCCAGCCCGGCGGGAAATTGCCCACCTGATAGCCGCCGGGGCCGCAGTCCCAGGGTTCGGCGATGAGTTTCAACTGGCGCAGTACCGGGTCTTGACGGCAGGCGACGAGGAAACTGTGACGCTCGTCGAAACCGTCACGATAACGGCCGAGGATGGTCGCCAGGTCGAAGCGGAACCCGTCGACATGCATCTCGGTGGCCCAGTAACGCAGGGAGTCCGTGACCATCTGCAGCACGCATGGGTGGCTCAGGTCCAGGGTGTTGCCGGTGCCGGAGTCGTTGATATAGAAACGCTTGTCGTCCGGCATCAGGCGGTAGTAGGAGGCGTTGTCGATGCCGCGCATCGACAGGGTCGGGCCGCGCTCGTTGCCTTCGGCGGTGTGGTTGTAGACCACGTCGAGGATCACTTCCAGCTTGGCTTCGTGCAGGTGCGCGACCATCTCCTTGAACTCGGCGATCTTGCCGCTGGCCAGGTAGCGCGGGTCCGGCGCGAAGAAAGCGATGCTGTTGTAGCCCCAGTAGTTGGTCATGTCTTTTTCCAGCAAATGCTGGTCGTTGACAAAGGCATGCACCGGCAACAGTTCGACGGAAGAAATACCCAACTGACGGATGTGCTTGAGCACATCGTCTTCCATCAGCCCGGCGCAGGTGCCGCGCACGGCTTCGCCGACGCTGGGGTGACGCATGCTGATGCCGCGCAGGTGGGTTTCATAAATGATCGTGCGGTCCCACGGCACGCGCACCGGTTGGTCGTTGCCCCAGGTGTGCGCCGGGTCGATGACCTTGCACTTGGGCACGAAGGGCGCGCTGTCGCGTTCGTCGAAACTGAGGTCGTCGTCGGGGTGGCCGATGGTGTAGCCAAACAGCGCTTCGGACCATTTAAGTTCGCCCACCAGCTGTTTGGCGTAGGGGTCGATCAGCAATTTGTGGTGGTTGAAACGGTGGCCGTTGGCCGGGTCATACGCGCCGTACACACGGTAGCCGTAAATCAGCCCAGGGTGGGCGTCGGGCAGGTAGCCGTGGAAGATCTCATCGGTGTATTCGGGAAGTTCGATACGTTCCAGCTCGACAACGCCGGCGTCGTCGAACAGGCACAGCTCGACTTTGGTGGCGTTCGCCGAGAACAGCGCAAAGTTGACACCCAGGCCGTCCCAGGTCGCACCCAGGGGGAAGGGCAAACCTTCGCGAATCCGCGACGGCTCGGGGGCCGGCGTCGCTGGGTTTTTATCGGCTTTGCTCATTGTGTTGCTCCTGCACAGGTCTTTTTTCGGGCCAAAAGCGGCCCCGCTGACTAGGGTTCAGCTGACGAACCAGAAAGTGCTCGACCTCCGACCGGGGTTGCCGGCGGGAGGATCATGAGGTCACAGGGCTTACGGCTTGGGTTTTTTCGCGGCAGCCGGCTTTTTAGCCGCCGGCGCTGCGGGTTTGCCTGGGGCCGGGGCCGGCGGCTTGGCTTTCGCTGCCGGCTTGGGTGGGGTTTTCGGCTTGGCGGCGGGTTTGGGCTTGCTTGGCGTCAGCGCTTCGGCCTCTGCCAGCTTGCGGGCCATCTCCCAATGGCGCGCCTCCTGACCTTGCGGCTTGCCCTCCGATTCCCAGATCTGATACGCGAATTCTCGAACACGTTTGTCTTCAGTACTCATCACAATGCTCCTCGCAGAAAATTTCAGCTTTATTGATCATCAGGATTGATAAAGACATTGACCGGGAAATCCCCCAGCGCAGTACTGATTAACAGCTCCTTGTCTGGTGTGACTGCGCCTGTATGAAAAAGTCCCTTCCAGTTTTCGGTTGGCGCGGCGAACGGTAATTTCACCCGCGTATCGCCCCAAACCCGCGCATTGACCTGCGGATGCAGACCATTTTCCAGCAGGCGATGGGGCCAGCGTGGCACCACCACCAATACGCGTATGCCCTGGTGTTCGCGACAGAACGCGACCACGTGTTCGGCATGTTGGCCGACCACGTCCAAGGGCGTGTAGCTGCCCCGATGGAACACCTCAGGATGGGCCTTGCGCAAGGCCAGCACCTGGGCAATCAAGGCCTGCTTGATGCGCCCGTCATGCCAGTTGGTCCAACTGCAACGCCAAGTGCTCATGACTGGCCATCAGCACCTGGGACAGCTCATGGGAATAGCTGTAGCGACGGTCCACCAGGCCTTCGTAAAGGCCTTCCAGCTCGTAGGCCAGGTCG
>NZ_JAKNRV010000476.1:0-3353 GCF_023072625.1 Pseudomonas emilianonis | reverse complement strand
CGCATCGGCGCCGGTGACTACCGCACGCCGGTGCGGGTGCGCGGCAACGATGAATTCGGCCTGCTGGCCCGCGCCTTCAACGCCATGCAAAGCGGGATTGCCGTGCGCGAACGGCAACTGGCCCATAACGCCCTGCATGACCCGCTCACCGGTCTGCCCAATCGGGCCCTGGCCATGGAGCGCCTGGGCAGTGCGATCAGTGCGCAGCGCCCGGTGGTGTTGCTGTACCTGGGGATTGAAAACTACCGGTTGATCAATGAAGGCTTCGGCCCGCAAGGCGTCGAGCAAATGCTCCGCGAAGCCAGCCGCTGTTTGTCCATGAGCCTGCTGGCCAGCGACACGGCGGCGCGCATCACCGGCAGCGAGTTTCTGGTGCTGCTGGAAAACACCCAGATCGACCGCGCCGTGGCCCGTGCCGACCGTCTTTATGCGCTGATCACCGAACCCCAGCGCATCGGCAACGACGAACTGCGCCATGAAGTGAGCATCGGCATCGCCGCGTACCCCACCGACGGCCAGCAGGTCGACGAACTGATCAGCCGCGCCGCCATTGCCCGCCATGATGCGGCGGCCTTGCCCGGCTATCTGCAGATCTACCGGCAGGACCGCGACCTGGCGCACCAGCGCCAAATCACGCTGATCCGCGACCTGCGCCGCGCCGCCCTCGAAGGTGAGTTATTCCTGTGCTATCAGCCCAAGCTCGACCTCAAGCACGGCCATGTGCGCCAGGCCGAGGCTTTGCTGCGCTGGCAGCACCCGACCCTGGGCCTGGTGTCGCCTGTCGAATTCATCCCCCTGGCCGAACGCACCGGCAGCATAGGCAGCCTGACGTTGTGGGTGATCGAAGAAGCCATCCGCCAGATCGCCGAGTGGGCGCGCAGTGGTCTGCATATCCAACTGTCGGTGAATATTTCGGTGGACGACTTGGCCGATGACGACCTGGCGATTCGCGTCACTGCCTTGCTGCTGCAATACGGCGTACTGGCCCAGCAATTGATTTTTGAGATCACCGAAAGCGCGATCATGCACAACCCGCAACAGGCGCTCCGCGTGCTGGAACAACTGCGCGGCTGCGGCATCAGCCTGTCGGTGGATGACTTCGGCACCGGCTATTCGTCGCTGGCGCAATTGCAGCGCCTGCCGGTGCAGGAACTGAAGATCGATCAGTCCTTTGTGCGCAACCTCGACAGCACCAGCGGCGACGGCGTGATCGTGCGCTCCACCATCGAAATGAGCCACAACCTGGGGCTCAAGGTGGTGGCCGAGGGGGTTGAGTTCGAGCCCAGCCTGGCGCTGCTCAAACAGTGGAATTGCGACACCGCCCAGGGTTACTTGATCAGCCGGCCGTTGACCGCGATGGCGTTCGAGCGGTGGATGCGGCGCGAACACGTTCTGCTGTGAAAAAAACGCAGTAAAAAAGGCGGCTACCCGCGAGGGAAGCCGCCTTTGTTGTGCTGCCGGTAACGCTTAATCCGGCAGTTTGAACGCCATCACATAGTCACCCTGCTTGGTGCCCAGGGAACCGTGACCGCCGGCCATGACCAGCACGTACTGCTTGCCGTCCTTGCCGGTGTAGGTCATCGGTGTGGTTTGCGCACCGGCTGGCAGGCGACCTTCCCACAGTTGCTTGCCGTTTTTCACGTCATAGGCACGCAGGTACTGGTCGAGGGTGCCGCTCAGGAAGGACACGCCACCGGCGGTGGTGAAGGTGCCGCCCAGGCTAGGCACGCCCATGGTCAGCGGGACCGGAACCGGCGAGCTGTCGCGCACGGTGCCGTTCTTGTGCATCCAGATGGTTTTGTGGGTGGTCAGGTCGACCGCCGCCACATAACCCCACGCTGGCGCCTGGCACGGCAGGCCCATCGGCGACAGCATCGCTTCGAGGATCACGCCGTAGGGCGCGCCTTTGTTTGGCTGCACGCCTTCGGTTTCGCTGACGCGTGGGCCCTGCTTGGCGATGTCGGCGGCCGGGATCAGTTTCGATTTGAACGCCATGTAGCTCGGGTTCACGAAGGCGATCTGGCGCACGGGGTCGACGGAAATGCCGCCCCAGTCGAACACGCCGAAGTTACCCGGGTAGACGATCGAACCTTGCAGCGATGGTGGAGTGAAAGCACCGTCGTAGCGCATGGATTTGAAATCGATGCGGCACAGCATCTGGTCGAACGGGGTCACGCCCCACATGTCACGCTCTTTGAGCGGCGGTGGCATGAAGTTCAGGTCAGACTTCGGTTGCGTCGGCGAGGTGTGATCGCCCGCGACGGCGCCTTGCGGTACGGCCACTTCGTGGATCGGCACCACTGGCTGGCCCGTGGCGCGGTCCAGCACGTAGATGCTGCCTTGTTTGGTCGACGCCATCACCGCTTGCTTCACGCCGGCGTCGGTCTTGATGTCGATCAGCGACGGCTGGCCGCCCACGTCCATGTCCCACAGGTCATGGTGGGTGAACTGGAAGGTCCACTTCACGTGGCCGCTGTCGATGTCCAGGGCGGTCAGGCCGGCGCTGTATTTTTCCGAGTCTTCGGTACGGTCGCCGCCGTATTGGTCGGGCATCTGGTTGCCCATCGGCAGGTAAAGCATGCCGAGTTTTTCATCCACGGCGAACATGGACCACATGTTCGGCGAGTTGCGGGTGTAGGTCTTGCCCTCGGCCAACGGGGTGGTGTCGTCCGGGTTGCCGCTGTCCCAGTTCCACACCAGCTTGCCGGTGTGTACGTCGAACGCACGGATCACGCCGCTGGGCTCGTCGGTGGAGACGTTATCGGTGACGTGACCGCCGATCACTACCAGGTTTTTGGTCACGGCCGGTGGCGAGGTGGAGTAGTAACCGCCTGGGGCGAAGCTGCCGATATTGGCACGCAGGTCGACCTGGCCTTTGTCGCCGAAGTCTTCACACATCTTGCCGGTGTCGGCGTTCAGGGCGATCAGACGGGTGTCGGCGGTCGGTACGAAGATGCGTTTCGGGCAGGCGTTCGGTGCGGCAGCCGGGCTGGCGCTGCCGGTTGGGCTCTGCTCGGAGGCATAGACGGCGTCATCGTGATACGACACGCCACGGCAGGTCATGTGCGCCCAACCTTTGAAGCTCTCGGCGCCTTGGGTGGTGATCTTCGGATCGAAACGCCAGATTTCCTTGCCGGTATCCGGGTCGAGGGCAATCACCTGGCTGTGCGGCGTACACACGTAGAGCATGCCGTTGACTTTCAGCGGGGTGTTTTCCGCGGTGGTTTCACCGGGAAACCGCGCCAGTAAAGCGTCGGGCTCGATCAGGTACTTGAACCGGTACTCAGCGTAAAACGCGTAGCGCGGCGCGATCACACCTTTGAGCTCCAATTGCACCAGCAGCGTTTTGAGGG
>NZ_JAKNRV010000475.1:0-3354 GCF_023072625.1 Pseudomonas emilianonis | reverse complement strand
GCCGGCAGCAGCACGGTCTGGAACGGCAGGAAGCAGCCGAACAACAGCAAACCGAAGAACAGTTGCGAACCACGGAAGCGCCAGAACGACAGCACATAACCATTCAACGCACCGATGGCGGTGGAAAGTGATTCGCCTTACAAAAATCTCGACGACCTGGTGCAAGCACTGAAGAAAGATCCGAGCAAAGTGGTCATCGGTTCCGGCGGCACCGTGGGTAGCCAGGACTGGATGCAAACCGCCCTGATCGCCAAAGCCGCCGGGATCAACCCGCGCGACCTGCGCTATGTGGCGCTGGAAGGCGGCGGTGAAATCGCCACCGCCCTGCTCGGCGGGCATATCCAAGTGGGCAGTACCGACATCTCCGACTCCATGCCGCACATCCTCAGCGGTGACATGCGTCTGCTCGCGGTGTTCTCTGACGAGCGCCTGGACGAGCCGGAAATGAAGAATATTCCTACCGCCAAAGAGCAAGGCTACGACATCGTCTGGCCGGTGGTGCGCGGTTTCTACCTCGGGCCAAAAGTCAGCGATGCCGACTACGCCTGGTGGAAAGACGCCTTCGACAAACTGCTGGCCTCCGAAGACTTCGCCAAGCTGCGTGACCAGCGCGAGCTGTTCCCGTTCGCCATGACCGGCCCGGAGCTGGACACCTACGTGAAGAAACAGGTGGCGGACTACAAAGTGCTGGCCAAAGAGTTCGGCCTGATCCAGTAATCGCCCCTCTGCCGTTTGGCCACGCCCTGCTGAACCCGGGGCGTGGTCCAGGAGTTCTAGATGCTCTTACAACGCATATTCGCCGCCGTGCTGCTGCTGGCCTGCGCGGTCCTGGCATTGATGGCCTGGCCCTACCAGGCGTCGTTTTCCTACGAACCCGTGGGGCCTAGGGCCTACCCGCTGCTGATGCTCGGGCTGATGAGCCTGGCGCTGATCTACATGCTGTTTCGCCCGCAGCCGACCAAACACACCGAAGAAGAACCCGCGCTGGACCGCGCCACCCTGATCAAGATCGGCATCTGCGTCGCGCTGTTGATCGTGTTTGCCGGCACCTTCGAATCCCTGGGTTTCATTCTCAGCAGCATGTTGATCGGTATTCCGATGGCACGGCTGTATGGCGGCCGCTGGTTGCCCAGCGCGGTGATCATCACCTTGATGAGCGTCGGCCTTTATCTGCTGTTCGATAAAGCCATGGACGTTCCGCTGCCCCTCGGCCTGCTCGACGTTCTGGAGAACTGATATGGATACTTTCGGCTATTTGGGCCAGGGCTTCGGCGTTGCTCTGTCCCCCTACAACCTGGTGACCGCGTTGTGCGGCACCTTGATCGGTACCGTGGTCGGCCTGCTGCCGGGCCTGGGCCCGATCAACGGCGTGGCGCTGTTGATCCCCATCGCGTTCGCCCTGGGCCTGCCGCCGGAGTCGGCGCTGATCCTGCTGGCGGCCGTTTATCTGGGCTGCGAATACGGCGGGCGTATCAGCTCGATCCTGCTGAACATCCCGGGCGAAGCCTCCACCGTGATGACCACCCTCGACGGTTACCCGATGGCCCGCAAAGGCCTGGCCGGTGTGGCCTTGTCGTTGTCGGCGTGGAGTTCGTTCATCGGCGCGTTTATCGCCACCTGCGGCATGGTGCTGTTTGCCCCGCTGCTGGCCAAATGGGCGATTGCTTTTGGCCCGGCGGAATATTTCGTACTGATGGTGTTCGCGATTGTCTGCCTCGGCGGCATGGCCGGTGACAAACCGCTGAAGACCTTTGTCGCGGCGCTGATCGGCCTGTTCCTGTCGGCGGTGGGCATCGACGCCAACAGCGGCGTGTACCGTTTTACCGGCGATAACATCCACCTGACCGATGGCATCCAGTTTGTGGTGTTGGTGTTGGGCCTGTTCTCGATCAGCGAGATCCTGTTGCTGCTGGAAAAAACCCACCGTGGCCAGGAAGCGGTAAAAGCCACCGGACGGATGATGTTTAACCTGAAGGAAGCCTCGTCGGTGTTTGCCGTGAACATTCGTTGCGGCCTGCTCGGTTTCATCATGGGCGTATTACCGGGCGCCGGTGCGACCTTGGCGTCGGCGGTGGCCTACATGACCGAGAAACGCCTGGCCGGGGCCAGCGGTAAATTCGGACAGGGTGACATGCGCGGTCTGGCGGCACCGGAAACCGCCATCGGCGCCTCCGCCTGCGGCGCGCTGGTGCCGATGCTGACCCTGGGCGTACCGGGTTCGGGCACCACGGCGGTGATGATCGGCGCCCTGTCGCTGTACAACATCACGCCCGGCCCGCTGTTGTTCCAACAGCAACCGGATATCGTCTGGGGCCTGATCGCCTCGTTGTTCATCGCCAACACCATGCTGGTGATCCTCAACATCCCGATGATCCGCCTCTTCACGCGCATCCTTGCCGTGCCGAACTGGGCGCTGGTGCCGGTGATCGCGATCATCACCGCAATCGGGGTGTACGCGGTGCATGCCACCACGTTCGATCTGTTCCTGATGATTGGTATCGGCATCTTCGGCTACATCCTGCGCAAGCTGGACTTCCCGCTGTCGCCGGTGTTGCTGGGCTTTATCCTCGGCGGCCTGATGGAACAGAACCTGCGCCGCGCGCTGTCGATTTCCAATGGTGCGCTGGAGATCCTGTGGTCCAGCCCGATCACCTTCGGCGTCTGGGTATTGACCGCCTTGATGCTGCTGTTCCCGCTGGTACGCATCTATCGCAAACGAGCGCTGCAGCGTCGTACCGTGGCCGATGTCTGAGGTCACCTTTAAACACTGGTGGGGAACACCGCTGGTCGGTCTGGCCGGCGGTTACCTGGCCAGCCTGATCGGCTGGCCATTGCCGTATATGGTCGGTTCATTGCTGGCGATCATCCTCGTGCGTTGCCTCACGCCGTGGCAGTTGGCGGAGATTCCCGGCGGGCGCAAATGCGGGCAATGGGTGGTGGGCATCGGCATCGGTCTGCACTTCACCCCGGTGGTGATCGAACAGGTGATGAGCCACTTCGGTTTGATCTTCTTCGGCGCGCTGGTCACCAGCCTGTCGAGCGTGGTCGGCGTGTGGTTGATGCGCCGCAGCGGTGAAGACCGCGCCACCGCATTTTTCTCCAGCATGCCGGGCGGTTCCGGCGAGATGGTCAACCTCGGCGCGCGCAATGGCGCGGTGCTCAGCCGGGTCGCGGCGGGGCAGAGTCTGCGAGTGTTGGTGGTGGTGCTGTGCGTACCGGCGATCTTCAAGTATGTGCTCGACGGTGGCGCGGCCGCAGCACGTAGCCGTCAGGCAACGGAGGCCTGTAGAAGCGACCTTCCAGGGTCGGGATTACCGCGCTGGCAGGCCCCTGGATTCGGGACAGATCAGTCAT
>NZ_JAKNRV010000474.1:0-3356 GCF_023072625.1 Pseudomonas emilianonis | reverse complement strand
AGCTCTACAGCAATATTTCCCGCGAGGCCCAGGAAGATTTCCAGGACCTGTTCGGCCGCGAATTCAGCCGAGCCTACGAAGAGCACAGCGCACGCCAGCAGCAAGGCGCGCCCGCCACTGAGCAAGCGGGCCAGGCCCATATAAATAATGCCCAGGCCAAGGGCGCTGAACGCAGCGGCAAATTCCAGGTGTTGTACCAGTGCGAACTGCAAGCCGAAGCCCACCAGCGGCGGACCGAACAGCAGGCTGCCGTCGACATAATCGCCCTTGGCCGCCGACCAGCGCAGCAGCGCGCCCCGGCTGTCGTCCTCGGGCGCGTCGTTCATCTCCAGCAATTTGCGCCGGGTGAACAGCAAACCGATCGCCAGGTACATCAGGAAAAACACGATCAGGAACGGCTCGGTGCTCCACAACAGCTGCGGGGCATACGAGCGCAGGCCCCAGGCGAAGCCGATGCCGAAGGTACCGACAAAGCCGATCAGGTTGAGCAGGCGCCAGGCCTTGAACCAGGCAATGGCGAGGATGCCAGCATTGAGCAGGGCAAAGTAACTGAACAGCGCCACATGGTTACCGGCGCCGGTGGAGGTCAGGATCGGCGCGGCAAAACCGCCCAGCGCCGCCGCGCAAGCCAGGCCCAACGCATCCTGGGTAATCGCCAGGATCGCCGAAAACAGCGTGACCGCCACCAGCAAGCCCAACGCCGCGCCAGGGTCGATCAACGGGTGCAGGCGCATCGCGGCAAACACCGTCAGGTAGAGCACCGCAATGCCGGTGCCTTGCAGCATCAAGCCGTAATTACTGTTGCGCAGCCGCAACCACCAGCCCAGGCCCAGCAGGCCCAATGCAGCGGCGGCAACCCCGGCATAACGCAGTTCAATCGGCACCACCATGCCTTCGGTGGCATAGCGCAGCAAAAAGGCCAAGCCGAGGAACAACAGCACCACGCCGACGCGCAGAACGGTATTGCCGCCGAACAGCCAATTGCGCGCGCCGCTGATGGCGCGCTCGATCAGGTTGGGGCCTCGGGGGATTAGCGGTTCAGGCGCATGCGGTTTCTCGGCAGGCGTCCATACATCCGCCGGTAACGCCTGACTCGGTTCGGCAGCGAAGGCAACGGGCGTTGGCGCCAGTTCGGCCGGCAGTTCCCAGACAAGCTCGGGCGCCTTGACCAGTGGGGCGGATTCGGCAACGGGGGATTCGACCACCACACTGTGTGCGAGCGGCGCAGGTTCAGGTGCGGGTTTTTCCAACTGCGCCAGGCGTTGCTCCAGCGCGGAGAGCGCTTTCTGCGCGGTCTGCAACTGACGGCTTTGTTCATCCGTGCGCGAAGCCAGCATCGACAGGCGAATCGCCTGGCCAATGCCCAACCCCAGCAGCGCGCCGATACCCGCGTCGCTGAACGACTCATCGAGTGTCCAGCCAAGCGCCAGCCCAATCAGCATGAAAATCCATTGCATGGTCGATATTCCCTAAGCAAACCGGCGCTCAGTATATCGACGAGAGACCAATGTGGGAGGGGGGCTTGCCCCCGATAGCGGCGTGCCAGTCGACATATCTGCAAACTGACAGTCCGCTATCGGGGGCAAGCCCCCTCCCACATTCTGCTTTTTGGATGCTTAGTCGAGCGCTTTCCAGATCTCGGTGGCGTACTCGCGGATGGTGCGGTCCGAAGAGAACCAGCCCATTCGCGCCGTATTGAGCACCGCCGAACGCCACCATTCCTTGGAGTCATGCCAATGCGCTTCGACCCGGGCCTGGGCATCCCAGTAGGAGTCGAAGTCGGCACACACCAGGAAGCGGTCGTAGTCGATCAGCCCATCGATCAAGCCCACATAACGGCCCGGATCATCCGGCGAGAACACCCCACCGCGAATCGCTTGCAACACATCGCTCAAACGATGGGACGCGGCGATTTCCGGCCCGGCGTTGAATTCACCGGCATGCTTGCGGGCTTCCACCTGCTGGGCGCTGAGGCCGAAGATGAACATGTGCTCGGCGCCCACACGCTCGTGCATCTCCACGTTGGCGCCGTCCATGGTGCCGATCGTCAGCGCGCCGTTAAGGCCGAATTTCATGTTGCTGGTGCCCGACGCTTCATAGCCGGCGGTGGAAATCTGCTCCGACAAGTCCGCCGCCGGAATGATGCTTTCCGCCAGGCTGACGTTGTAGTTGGGCAGGAACACCACCTTGAGCAAGCCGCGCACGGTGGGGTCGTTGTTGACGGTGCGGGCGATGTCGTTGGTCAGCTTGATGATCAGCTTGGCCTGGTGATAACTCGCCGCCGCCTTGCCAGCGAAGATCTTCACTCGTGGCACCCAGTCGGTCTCAGGCTCGGCACGGATCGCCTGGTACAGCGCCACGGTGTGCAGCAGGTTGAGCAACTGGCGCTTGTATTCGTGGATGCGCTTGACCTGCACGTCGAACATCGCCGCCGGGTTGACCGCAATGCCCAGGCGCTCGTGAATGATCTCGGCCAGTGCGCGCTTGCTGTGCAGGCGCTGCTCGGCGAAGGCCTTGCGGAAGGCCTGTTTCTCGGCAAAGGTTTCCAGCTCGACCAGGCGGGTTTCCATGTTGTCGAGAATATCCGGGCCCAACGCATCCACCAGCATCGACGTGAGGTGGGGGTTGGCCTGGTACAGCCAGCGGCGGAAGGTAATGCCGTTGGTTTTGTTGTTGATGCGCTCCGGGTACAGCTTGTGCAGTTCGGAGAACACTGTGCTGCGCATCAGTTGGGTGTGCAGGCCGGATACGCCGTTGACGCTATGGGAACCGAGGAACGCCAGGTTACCCATGCGCACGCGGCGGCCGTTGTCTTCCTCGATCAGCGACACGGCGCGCAGCACGTCGAAATCGTGGATGCCCTTGGCGCGCAGCGAGTCGATGTGCTGGGCGTTGATCAGGTAGATGATCTGCATGTGCCGGGGCAGCATGCGTTCCATCAGGCCGACCGGCCAGGTTTCGAGGGCTTCGGGCAGCAGCGTGTGGTTGGTGTACGACAGGGTTTCGACGGTGACGTCCCACGCCGCTTCCCAGGGAATGTCGTGCAGGTCCACCAGTTGCCGCATCAACTCGGCGACCGCGATGGACGGGTGCGTGTCGTTGAGCTGAATCGCGGCGTGTTCGCCCAGGCTCAGCACCGAGCCGTGCATGTTCTTGTGGCGGCGCAGCAAGTCTTGCAGCGAGGCCGAGACGAAGAAGTATTCCTGGCGCAGGCGCAACTCCTGCCCCGCTTCGGTGCTGTCGGCCGGGTAAAGCACTCGGGAGATGCTTTCGGCGCGGGCCACTTCGGCGACCGCGCCCAAGTGGTCACCCGCGTTGAAGCGCTCCAGGTGCAGGTCTTCCACGGCGCGCACCCG
>NZ_JAKNRV010000473.1:0-3378 GCF_023072625.1 Pseudomonas emilianonis | reverse complement strand
CACCCGCAGCGTGCGCCTGACCGACGCCGGGCAGTCACTGACGCGGGACGTGCGCAGCGCCTACGCACAGATCGCCAGCAGCTTTTCCTCGGTGCGCGACGCCGCCGGGGAAATCCGCGGCCTGGTGCGTCTGACCGCACCGGTCGCGTTCGCCCGGCAGCAACTGGTGCCGCACCTGTCGGGATTCCTGCAGCGGTACCCGCAGGTACGTATCCAGCTGGATGTGTCGGATGCCTTGAGTTCGCTGGCTGCCGAAGGCTACGACCTGGCGGTGCGCCACGGTTTTCAGGTGCCGGAAACCCACGTGGCGTGGAAGCTGTGCGACACCACCTCGGTGCTGGTCGCCACCCGCGACTACCTGCAACGCCACGGCGAACCGCGCACGCCCGGCGACCTCAGCGCGCACAACTGCCTCTACTACCCGCGCGGCACCGATCAGCCCGCCTGGACCTTCGAGCGCGGCAGTAAAAAGCTCGAGCGGGTCACCGTGCCGATCGCCGGGAGCTTCTCCACCAACAACAGCGAAGCCTTGCGCGACTCGGCGCTCAATCACCTGGGCATCGCCCTGCTCCCGGATTTCAGCGCCCACGCGGCGCTGGCCGGCGGCACGTTGGTGCAGGTGCTCAAAGGCTGGACGCTCAAGGGCGCGTTTGCCGATGAGATTTACCTGATACGGCCCTACTCGCCCCATGTGCCCAAATCCGTGAGTGCGTTGGTGGGTTATTTGAAGGAAAAACTCTCCGGCGGATTTCGCTTCGAGGGTTAACCACGCACATCTCGCGGCCTCATCGCGCAGAGGCTGCCGGCTGGTTCGTTTGGATGGGCGGCAGATAAGCGGAGCGCTCGATGACATCCGTGCGTACCGCCGAAGGTTGCCCCGCCGGGTTACGGGCAAAGCTGCACAGGGTGACAGGGAGCTGCGATACCGGGTAGCTCGCACCGCCATTAGCCAGGCGATAGCGGACGTCGTCGTTGTCACGGCAGGCGGCTTCAGCCGAAGTGTCGACATAGAAGTAATGATGGGTGAACGCGGTTTGCGGGTCGTCCCAGTAAACGCTGTAGTTCAGGCCGATGCGCGGGACCGGCGCCGGGTCGGTCAAGAAAACCGAGTGGCTGAACGCATTGTGCAGCAAGGCCGGCGTCAACGCCTCGGCGGGGGTTTGGACGCCGATGATGCACAGCACATAAGCGCCCAGCGCCGGGCCGATGGCTTGATTGATGTAACCCTCGGTTGACGCTGTAGCACTTTGATAACCACCGGGCACCCTGCACTCATTGACGTTGCGCACGGCCTTGAAGCGATAGAACGGGTCCTGGATCGAGAACCTGATGTTCCACGTGGGCGGCACACTCTGCCCGAGTGCGCCCAGTTGCATATGGACATAGGGGTTCAGCGTCCAGGGCTCCTCAAGGAGGATATCGACGGCTTTGAGCTGACAATCAGTCGTATTGTTCAAGAATTGGCCCTCGACAAAACAACGGTGCAAGTCGTTGGCCGGATAGCTGTAGTTGAACTTGGCCGCTTCACACGCCGAGACGTTCTGGCAGTTGTTGAGGATGTCCTTTTTGATGACGGCGGCGACTTTGCTGACGATGCCAGTGACTTCGTTGCTATGCCGGTCCAGCATCGGGCTGCCGGAACTGCCGTATTGCAGGTCATTGCAGCGGTTTTTCAGGGCCCCGGGAAACACCCCGGGATGCTCGACAAAGCTGTTGGTCGGCGTTTCCTTGCAGGCGCTCATGCGCAAGCCCTTCTGACGAAAGCCGCTCGGGGAACCGACATTGACGACCTCACGCTCCCCCGTACTTTGATGGGTGGCGAGCTTGAGCGGCATGATGCCGTCGGTGATCAGGTGGGCGAGTGACGTATCCAGTTCGAGCACCGCCAGATCAGTGCCGACCATACTGGTCCAATGCGCCGTTTTAATGCGAAACGTGCGCTGTTGCGCCAGCGTATCGTGGAAATAGTTGAACGTGATGCTCGCCTCTATGGCTTGGTTGATATGGGCCGTGCCGAAGCTGAAGTACACGCAATGCCCGCTGGTCAAAACATACGCCGGGCCAACGGCCTTGCTCTGGCGGTTGCGGGTATCCAGCAGCACCGCGGTGCAGGTTTGGCCGATAGCGTTTTTCAACAAACCGATACCGGACCACAACGCATAACGCTGGTCGCGGTTCTGCAGCGCGATAGAGGCGCTGCCGTCGCTCAGGCCCTGGGCCAGGTCTCTGGCTTGGGTGTGGCCGACAAGGCAAGGCAACAGCAGTAACAAAAGGGGAAAGATACAGCGGGTCAGCATGATCGAGCGTCCGTATGGCAATAGGGGTGGTGCCGAACGTACTTGAGGCTTGGCGAACGGGTGACCTATATAGATAGGGGAAGACCGTGGCGGATGCCGACGAGATCCTGCTGTGCTCTGCGTCGGCTCGTCGGCCATGGGCCAGGCCAGCGCGGCATGGGTGCGCGGCGCGGAACACGACGACGTTATCCAAGGGTCTGCCATCTAGCACTTGCGCGCGATTGCCCGGCTGGCTTCCGCAAAAAATTCGCACGAATGGCTTGCCTTCGCCTCATAGAGTGGTAACGCTTAGCCATTTTGGGCAACGGTCAAAGGGCAAACGCATGCACAGAGTCACCACGAGCCGTTTTTTCACCGGGCTGTTCGCCCTGCTGATGCTGTGCGCTACGTTGCCCGCCCTCGTGCAGGCTGCGCCCTCCCCAACCAGCGACCCGCGCAGTGTGCCGCTGCTGGCTGAAGACGCCAGTGTGCAAGACCTCAACGAGCAACTCGACCTGATCCGCCAGAAAGTCTCGGGCAGCGCCAATGACGACCTGCTCTCGACCTTGCGCCAGGCCGCCTTGCAAGTGCAAAAACAGGCCGA
The DNA here is from genome assembly GCF_023072625.1 of Pseudomonas emilianonis. Taxonomy (NCBI): domain Bacteria; kingdom Pseudomonadati; phylum Pseudomonadota; class Gammaproteobacteria; order Pseudomonadales; family Pseudomonadaceae; genus Pseudomonas; species Pseudomonas emilianonis. Next base: position 498 of record NZ_JAKNRV010000473.1, on the reverse strand, counting down.
CACCCTGGCCGCCAAACAAGCCATCGATCTTGAACACCTGGATGACCAGCTCAACGTGCTCGGCCCGCTGCAAGCCGATGCGCCCCCGAGCCTCACCCAGCAACGCACCGCACTGACCCGGCAGAAGAACGCCCTGCTCGCCGAGCAGCGCCAGGCCAGCAACCTGAGCCAATCAGCCAGCGACCTCGCCGCGCAGATCTTCAGCCTGCGCCGCAGCCTCTTCGACTCACAGATCAGCACCCGCTCGGCGAGCCCGATCAGCGTGGTGTTCTGGTCCAACATCATCCGCCCGACCGACGACGACCTCAGCCGTTTACGCAACCTGTACGTCGATGTACGCAGCGTGACGGACACCGCCGTGGCGCCGGGAAACCGCTGGTTTTTCGTGAGCATGCTGTTAAGTGCGCTGCTGGTCTGGGTGGCGGGAAGACGGGTGTTGGAGCACGCGCTGGTGCGGCTGACAGTGCGTTGGCTGCCCGAAGGCCGCCTGCGGCGCAG
>NZ_JAKNRV010000472.1:0-3379 GCF_023072625.1 Pseudomonas emilianonis | reverse complement strand
TGGTGTAGCCGGCCACGCGCAGGGCGGCGCGGTTGAGCAAGGCGCGGTCGTACAGATGCAACACGAACACCGGGGTGTCCGGCGCCGCCTGGTTGAGTTCTTCCAGGGTCGGCATGCGCTTTTCGGCGAACTGGAATTCGTTCCAGCCGCCCACCACGCGTACCCATTGCGGCGTGGGGGTGCGGTCGGCCTGATCCTTGAGCATGCGCAGCGCGTCAGCCAGGGACGGCACACCTTCCCAGCGCAGTTCGAGGTTGTAGTTCAAGCCGCCACGGATCAGGTGCAGGTGCGAGTCGTTGAGGCCGGGGATCACCGTGCGGCCTTTGAGGTCGATGACCTGGGTGGCGCTGCCGCGCAGGGCCATGGCTTCACCGTCGGTGCCCACTGCCACGAAGCGCCCCTGGCGAATGGCGACGGCGGTGGCGCGTGGATTTTCACGGTCCACGGTGTGGAACTGGCCATTGAACAGAATCAGATCGGCGTTCATAGGGTTTCCTTTACAGAGGCTTCAAGCCAGGGAGCGAACAGACGGGTAGCCGCCGGCATCAGCAGGTACACCACCAGCACGACGATGGTCACGGTCACCAGGAAGGTGGCGACCACGTAGTTGGACAGGAACGGGTGCAGGCGCAATATCGGCGCCCACACGATCGGCACCAGCAGGGTCAGCGGCAGGATCACACACAGGGTGACCACGGCCTGTTTCCAGCGCGGCGGTTTGGCGACGCTGTCGGTTTGCGGCGTGAACCAGAACTCGTTGACCGCACCGATTTCGGTTTGGTCGCCGTCGGCCAACATCGGCGCGGCTTCTTCGATCAGGGTCTTGCGCTGCGGAGAGTCGAGCCAGCGTTGCAGGTCGTCGGTGGAGCGGTAGCGCAACACGCAGGTGAACAGCGCAAGGCCATCCTGTTTACCGCGCACGACGTCGACACCGAGATGGCCGGGACGCTCGCCGGCGATGCGCACGATGCGCCGTAGCCAGGCTTCGTAGTCAGCCTCGCTGCCGGATTTGATCCGGTGTTTGACGATCAGGGTGACGACTTCGTCGGGGCTGGTTTCGAGTGTTGGGTTCATGGTGTGTTCTTCCCCCCTTGAGAGCTGAGCGATGGGGGGAGTTTGGCGGCGACGCGCAATTCGGAATTGGATGTTTGTGCTGTTTGGCGGGGCGACCTTTCAGGGGGCGCCTACACAGGGAAAGTGGACATGTGCGCGCTGATCCGGCTCCTCAACCAACGCTCCGCCGGGTCGTTGTCATGCACCCCGCTCCACACCATCGACAACTCCGCCGCGTCGATGGCAAACGGCGGGTCTTGTGCGCGTAACGTGGTGCCTTCGGTCAAGGCACACGCCGCGTAGTCCGGCACCGTCGCGATGATCTGCGTGCCCGCCAGTAACGCACGCAATCCGCTGAATTGCGGCACCGCCAGCACCACCCGGCGCGCCCGGCCGATACGCGCCAGGTCGAGGTCGATATTGCCGCTCAAGTCCCCCGAGAACGACACCATGGCATGGGGCCGCGCGCAGTATTCGTCCAGGGTCAGCGGTTCTATGCCGCCATCGCCGCGCAGTACCTTGCACGGTATGTCGCGCAGTTTCTTGCGCTTGGCATTGGCCGGCAGATCCGTGGTGTAGCTGACGCCAACAGTGATCTCGCCACTGGCCAACAGCGACGACATCAACAAGTAATTGGCGCGGCGCACCACCAGGATAATCCCCGGTGCCTCGTCACGCAGTTGGCTGAGCAACGGCGGGAACAGGCCGAACTCGGCGTCATCGGACAGGCCGATGCGGAACACCGCGCAGCTGGTGGAAGGGTCGAAATCCTTGGCGCGGCTGACGGCGCTTGAGATGGTGTCCATGGCCGGTTGCAGCTCCTTGAGTATCGCCATTGCGCGTGGCGTGGGCTCCATGCCGCGCCCGTTGCGCAGCAGCAACGGGTCGTCGAACAAATCACGTAAACGGCCCAGGGCCGCACTCACCGCCGGTTGCCCTATGAAGAGTTTTTCAGCGACCCGGGTCAGGTTCTTCTCGAACATCAGCGCTTCGAATATCACCAGCAGGTTCATGTCGACACGGCGCAGGTCGTTGCGGTTCATGGCGGTATCCAAACAGTTAGCAGAGCACTAGCTAAGCACGCGGCAGGCGAGCGCGATTGCACACCTGTGCTGTCTTTTTTACGCCCGCACCTGGCGAAATTAACAACGATTAACTCGTCAGCCGGGCGGTCCGGCACCAAGAATGAGGCCGTCTACACTGCATCCATTCACCGGGAACGCTCCCATCGACCACGGATATTCGTCATGGCCCGACTTGAGCACCGTGCTCCAAGCATCTGCGCGACCGGCGGCCTCTGCCCCCGGCGCGAGCGTATCGCCAAGCAACTGATCCTCGCCAACCTCGGCGAAAGCCTGGCGATTGCCGACCTGGCCCAGGCCTGCGCACTGTCACGCAGCCATTTTTCCCGCGCCTTCAAATGCACCACCGGGCTGTCGCCACAGGAATGGATTCGCCAACAGCGCATCCAGCGCGCCAAGGAATTGATCACCGGTACTTCTTTGAGCCTGACGCAAATCAGCCTGGAATGTGGCTTCTGCGACCAGGCGCACTTCTGCCATATGTTCACCCGCAGCGAAGGCGTCAACCCGATGACCTGGCGCAATCACCAACTGCGCCACAAGCAGGTCATCGCGGCCTAGTGCTCGCTGCACGCGTGGAATATGCTGGGCAGCCCCTTGTCTCAGAGCATGCGCAGGCATGAGCGACCTCAGCGAACAGGCCGTGCACTTCGGCCCGTACCGGATCCACCCACGCCAACGCCTGGTACTGGAGGCGGGCCGGCCGCTGCGCCTGGGACGGCGGGCGGTGGAGATCCTGCTGATCCTGCTGGAACAGGCCGGCAATGTGGTGAGCAAGCAGGAACTGATCGCGCGGGTCTGGCCCACAAGCGTGGTCGAAGACGGCAACCTGCGGGTGCATATGGCGGCGTTGCGCAAGGCCCTCGGCGATGGCCAGGCCGGGCAGCGCTATATCGTCACCGTGGCCCAGCGCGGTTACAGTTTTGTGGCGCCACTGAGCATCGAACCGATGACGATTCCAGCCGACGGCATTCCCCAAAGCCAGGCCCATAACCTGCCGCTGCGCCGCACGCGGATGATCGGCCGCCAGGCGCTGATCGATGCGCTGGTGCAGCAATTGCCGCAACAACGTTTTATCACCCTGACCGGCGCGGGGGGCATCGGCAAGACCACGGTGGCGCTGCGCGTCGCCGAATTGTTGATCGGGCATTACCGCGACGGTATTCGCCTGCTGGACCTGGCGCCCCTCAGCGCGCCGTCGATGATCCTGCCCAACCTCGCCGCCCTGCTCGACCTCACACCCG
>NZ_JAKNRV010000471.1:0-3388 GCF_023072625.1 Pseudomonas emilianonis | reverse complement strand
ACAACGAGCCAAACACCACCGGATAGTCGCGGGACACGGCGGCTTCGTAGCTCATGCGCCCGAGGCCATCGAGGGAGAAGATCACTTCGATCAGCAGCGTGCGCGGCAAAGGTGCCAACACCCGTTACGTGTGCGACATCCTGCCCGACAGCGAGCCCGCCCATTCCCTGCTGGTGGTGGAGGTGCGCACGCCGTCCGGGCACTCGTCGAGCTACCCGCCGCACAAGCACGACACCGACGACCTGCCGCACCAGAGCTTTCTCGAAGAAACCTATTACCACCAGATCAACCCGCCTCAGGGCTTCGTGTTCCAGCGGGTGTACACCGACGACCGCAGCATCGACCAGGCGATGGCGGTGGAAAACAGCGACCTGGTGGTGGTGCCCAAGGGTTACCACCCGGTCAGCGTGCCGTATGGCTACGAGTCCTATTACCTCAACGTGATGGCCGGCCCCAAGCGCGCCTGGCATTTTCATAACGACCCTCAGCACAGCTGGCTGCTGGACCTTTAAGGGGCGCGACATGACCACCACCCGATTGACCATGGCCCAGGCCCTGGTGAAATTTCTGGATAACCAATACATCGAAGTCGATGGCGTGCAGAGCAAGTTTGTCGCCGGGGTGTTCACGATTTTTGGCCATGGCAACGTACTTGGCCTGGGCCAGGCGCTGGAGCAGGACAGCGGCGACTTGGTGGTCCACCAGGGCCGCAACGAGCAAGGCATGGCCCACGCTGCCATCGGTTTTGCCAAGCAACACCTGCGGCGCAAGATCTACGCGTGTACTGCGTCGGTCGGCCCGGGGGCGGCGAATATGCTGACCGCTGCTGCGACCGCCACGGCCAACCGTATCCCGTTGCTGCTGTTGCCCGGCGATGTCTACGCCAGCCGCCAGCCCGACCCGGTGCTGCAACAGATCGAGCAATTCCATGACCTGAGCATCAGCACCAACGACGCCTTCCGTTCGGTGAGCAAATACTGGGACCGCATCAACCGCCCCGAGCAATTGATGAGCGCGGCGATCCACGCCATGCGGGTGCTCACCGATCCGGCCGAAACCGGCGCCGTCACCCTGGCGCTGCCGCAGGATGTGCAAGCCGAGGCCTGGGATTACCCGGATTATTTCTTGCAAAAACGCGTCCACCGCCTCGACCGTCGCCCGGCTACCGCGGCGATGATTGGCGACGCCGTGGCGGCCTTCAAGGGCAAGCGCAAGCCGTTGATCATCTGCGGCGGCGGGGTCAAGTACTCCAGGGCGAATGCCGCCTTGCAGGCGTTTGCCGAACGCTTCGAGATTCCCTTCGCCGAAACCCAGGCGGGCAAGAGCGCGGTGGTCTCCAGCCATCCGCTGAACGTCGGCGGGATCGGCGAGACCGGCTGCCTGGCCGCGAACTTGTTGGCCCCCGAGGCCGACCTTATTATCGGGATCGGCACGCGTTACACCGACTTCACCACGTCGTCGAAGTCGCTGTTCAAGCACGCCGACGTGCAGTTCCTCAACCTCAATATCAGCCCCTGCGACGCGTTGAAACTCGATGGCGTGCAAGTGCTGGCGGATGCGCAAGTCGCCCTTGAAGCATTGGCCGCAGCACTGGGGGATTATCGCGCCGGGTGGGGCGAGCAGGTACGCGACGCCAGGGCGCAATTGGACGCGGAAGTCGACCGGGTGCATCAGGTGGAATACGCGGGCGACGACTTCGTACCGGAGGTCAACGACCGCCTGGACCGCGCCGTGCTGCGCGAATTCATCCAGCTGACCGGTTCGTGCCTGACCCAAAGCCGCGTCCTCGGCGTGCTCAACCAGACCCTGGCCGACGACGCGATCATTGTCGCCGCCGCCGGCAGCCTACCCGGTGATTTGCAGCGCAGTTGGCGCAGCAAGGGCGTCAACACCTACCACGTCGAATACGGTTACTCGTGCATGGGCTACGAGATCAACGCTGCGCTCGGCGTGAAGCTGGCCGAGCCGACGCGCGAGGTCTATGCGCTGGTCGGCGATGGCTCTTACATGATGCTGCATTCGGAGCTGGCCACCTCGATCCAGGAGCGGCGCAAGATCAACGTGGTGCTGCTGGACAACATGGCCTTCGGTTGCATCAACAACCTGCAGATCGGCAACGGCATGGACAGCTTCGGCACCGAGTTCCGCTACCGCAACCCCGAGAGCGGCAAGCTCGACGGCGGCCTGGTGCCGGTGGACTTCGCCATGAGCGCAGCGGCCTACGGCTGCAAGACCTACAAGGTCAGCAGCGTGGCGCAGCTCGAAGCGGCGCTGGCCGATGCGCGCACGCAAACGGTGTCGACGCTGATCGATATCAAGGTGTTGCCCAAGACCATGATCCACGGCTACCTGTCGTGGTGGCGGGTGGGCGTGGCGCAGGTCTCCACCAGCGAACGCACCAATGCTGCGGCGAAAAAACTCAATGAACAGCTGGCCAAGGCCCGGCAGTACTAATAACAAGAGGAGTGAATGTATGTCGTTGAAGCTGGGTGTTATCGGTACGGGCGCTATCGGCCGGGACCATATTCGTCGTTGCAGCCAGACCTTGCTCAACAGCCAGGTGGTGGCGGTGACCGACATCGACCTTGCGCAGGCCGCCAAGGTGGTGGCGGATCTGAAACTGGACGCGGAGGTGTATGCGGACGGCCATGCGCTGATCAATTCGCCTCAGGTTGAGGCTATTCTCGTCACCTCCTGGGGCCCGAGCCATGAGGAGTTCGTGCTCGCCGCCATCGCCGCCGGCAAACCGGTGTTCTGCGAAAAACCGCTGGCGGTCACCGCCGACGGCTGCCGCAGGATCGTCGAAGCTGAAGTCGCGCACGGCAAGCGCCTGGTGCAAGTGGGCTTCATGCGCCCCTATGACGAAGGTTATCGCGCCCTGAAAGCGGTGATCGACAGCGGCCAGATTGGCGAGCCGCTGATGCTGCACTGCGCGCACCGCAACCCGCGTGTGGGCGAGAACTACAAGACCGACATGGCGATCACCGACACCTTGATCCACGAGCTGGATGTGTTGCGTTGGCTGCTCGATGACGACTACGTCTCCGTGCAAGTGGTGTTCCCGCGCAAGACCAGCAAGGCCCTGGCCCATCTGCGCGACCCGCAGATCGTGCTGCTGGAAACCGCCAAGGGCACGCGCATCGATGTGGAAGTGTTTGTGAACTGCCAGTACGGCTACGACATTCAGTGCGAAGTGGTGGGGGAGACCGGTATCGCCAAGCTGCCGGAGCCGTCGCAGGTGCAATTGCGCAGCGAGGCCAAGCTGTCCAATGCAATTCTGATGGACTGGAAAGACCGCTTTATCGGCGCCTATGACATCGAGTTGCAGGCGTTCATCGACAGCGTGCGCGCCGGGCAAGTGGGCGGGCCGTCGGCGTGGGACAGGTTT
>NZ_JAKNRV010000470.1:0-3393 GCF_023072625.1 Pseudomonas emilianonis | reverse complement strand
AGATATGCCCCGGCTGCACGATATCGGCAGGCCCCGCGTTGACGTCCACGGCCGCCGCCACCGTGCGTGCGCGGTCGGCGGCAGAGATACCGGTGGTCACGCCGCTGGCCGCTTCGATGGACACGGTAAACGCGGTGCTGAACGCGCTGCCATTGCTCGGCACCATCTGCTCCAGGCCCAGGCGCTGGCAGTGTTCGTCGGTGAGGGTCAGGCAGATCAGGCCACGGGCTTCGCGGGCCATGAAACTGATAGTCTCGGCGGTGCAGCACGCTGCAGGCAGCAGCAGGTCGCCTTCGTTTTCCCGATCTTCGTCGTCTACCAGGAGCACCATCTTGCCTTGTCGGTAGTCTTCGATGATGTCTGCGATGCTGTTGAAGGACATGTTGGGTGCTCGACTTATTGGTTGTATGTATTATGGTATACCACAAAACCAGGCGAGAGGATGTCACGATGAAGGCCTATTGGATTGCCCATGTAGATGTGTCCGATGCAGAGCAGTACACGCAATACACCCAGCGCGCGCCGGCGGCGTTTGCGAAGTTTGGCGGGCGGTTTCTGGCCCGGGGCGGGCGCAGCGAAGCGATGGAAGGCGGGCCGGCACGGCAGCGTAACGTGGTGATTGAGTTCGATAGCTACGAGCAGGCGGTGGCGTGTTACGAATCCGCCGAATATCAGGCCGCGAAGGCACACCGTGAGGGCGTGGGGCAGGCGCAGATCATCATCGTGGAAGGGCTGGCGCCTTAGGTATATCAGTCCAAGTATTGTTCCAAATGTGGGAGGGGGCTTGCCCCCGATGGCAGTGGTTCAGTCACCTCATTCAGTGGCTGACACACCGCAATCGGGGGCAAGCCCCCTCCCACAGTTTGATCCGGTTTAGCCTGAAGATCAGCGGATGAAATGGATCTTGCCGCTGTCGTCATTGCCGATGTAGATGCCATACACCCCGGCCTGGCGTTCCTCGATATAGCGTTCGAGGATCTGCCGGATCGCCGGGTAGTAGATGCTGTCCCAGGGAATGTCCTCGGGCGCGAAGAACTGATAGTCGAGGGTTTCCGGCCCGAACTGGCCGGTGATCTCCAGCGCAATGGCGCGGAAGATGATGTACACCTCGCTGATCTTCGGCACGCTGAAGATCGAGTAGGGCGAGAGGATCTCCGCGCGCACCCCGCTTTCTTCCCAGACTTCGCGCAACGCCGCTTGTTCAGTGGTCTCGCCACCTTCCATGAACCCGGCCGGCAGCGTCCAGGTGCCGGGGCGCGGTGGGATCGCGCGTTGGCACAGCAGGTACTTGCCGTCCTGCTCGATGATGCAGCCGGCGATGATCTTGGGATTGATGTAGTGGATATAGCCGCAACCGCGGCACATCAGGCGCTCATGCGTATCGCCCGGTGGCAGCTGGTGACCGAGATCACTGCCGCCGCATTTGGGGCAAAAGCTTGGCCTGAACACGGTCAGTGACCTATGCGCGGTTCTTTGAGGGCGATGGGCAGGGTGATCTCGGGGATCTTGCCGGTCTCTTCCTGTTTGCGCTTGAGGTAATCCAGGGCCACGGCTGCCGCCGCGCGCACGTGGTCGACGCAGGCCTGGTGGGCGGCGAGCGGGTCGCCGCTCTTGATCGCCTGGACCATGCGTTCCATTTCCTGATTGCTGGTGCCGCGACGGTTTTCCTGGGACACCGACGTGGCGCGCAGGTAGCTGATACGCGCCTGCAACTGACGCAACTGGGTGGCGGCCACGTGGTTGCCGGAGCCTTCAAGCAACACGTCGTAGAAACCCTGTACCGAATCGATGACCTGTTGCAGTTCGCCGTCCTTGAGGGCCTTGCGGTTTTCCTCCAGGGCTTTTTCCAGGGCCTTGATGTCCTTGGCCTTGGCGCGCAGGGTGAACAACTGCACGATCAAGCCTTCAAGCACGCAGCGCAGTTCATAGATGTCGACGGCGTCGGCCAGGGTAATGATCGCCACCTGGGGGCCCTTGGCATCGGCGAATTCCACCAGGCCTTCGGACTCCAGGTGACGCAAGGCTTCGCGCACCGAGGTGCGGCTGACGCCGAGGCGGTCGCACAGGTCGCGCTCCACCAGGCGGTCACCCGGCAGCAGCTGGAAGTTCATGATGGCGCTGCGCAGTTTCTCCAGCACGATTTCGCGCAGGGTGATCGGGTTGTGATTGACCTTGAAGCTGTCGTCGAGTGGCAGGCGTTTCATGGGGGCTGCTCTGAATGGGACGGTTAACGGGAGGCCTCGGCATCGGCTTCGGCGAAGGCTTCCCGGGCCAGCCGGAAGCTGTCCACGGCGGCGGGAACCCCGCAATAGATGCCGACCTGAAGCAGAATTTCGCGTATTTGTTCACGACTTAGCCCGTTACGCAAGGCGCCGCGCACATGCAGCTTGAGCTCGTGGGGCCGATTGAGGGCCGAAATCATCGCCAAGTTTATCATGCTGCGTTCTTTAAGCGACAAACCCTCCCGGCCCCACACATGGCCCCAGCAGTATTCGGTGACCATCTCCTGCAGGGGGCGGGTGAAGTCGTCGGCGTTCTCGATCGAACGCTGTACGTAGGCTTCGCCCAGCACCTGGGTGCGGATCTTCAGCCCCTGCTCATACTTTGCGTTGCTCATTGCACACAGCTCCTCAGGCCAGGGTGGGCAGGGGGCCCAGCTTGCCTTTGTGATAGATCATCGGCGTGACCGGTTGCTCGGGCAGGATCAGGTTCTTCACGGCGCCGACGATGATCGCGTGATCGCCGCCGTCATACTCGCGCCACAGCTCGCACTCGATGATCGCCGTGGCGTTGGCCAGCAGCGGGTTGCCCAGTTCGCTCAAGTGCCACTCGATGCCCTTGGCTTTTTCCTTGCCTTTGCTGGCGAAAGCGTAGGCTTCGGCGGTCTGGTCGGCGGACAGCAAGTGAATCGCAAAGCGCTTGCTGTCACGCAGGATCGGGTAGGTGTCCGACGCATAGTTGGGGCAGAACAGCACCAGCGCCGGGTCGATCGACAGCGCGCTGAACGCGCTGGCGGTGATGCCGACGATGCCGCCGTCCGGGTCGAGGGTTGTGACCACCGTGACCCCGGACGGGAACGAGCTCATGACGTCTTTGTAAATGCCGGGTTCGATCATGGTTGTGGACTCTTAACGCATCACAAAAGGATCAGGCATGGGCGCCTGGGAGAGGTTGATCCACACGGTCTTCAGCTCGGTGTAGGCGAGCACCGAATCGATGCCGCTTTCGCGTCCGTAGCCGCTGTTCTTGAAACCGCCGATGGGGGCCATGGCCGAGACCGCGCGGTAGGTGTTGACCCAGATGATCCCCGAACGCACATCGCGCGCCAGGCGGTGGGCGCGCCCGAGGTCGCGGGTCCAGATGCCGGCAGCGAGGCCGAACTGCGAGTCGTTG
>NZ_JAKNRV010000046.1:0-22202 GCF_023072625.1 Pseudomonas emilianonis | reverse complement strand
GCCGCTGATCGGCGTGCTTGTGATCGTGGTTGGCTTTGTCTTGCGCTTCAATCCGCTCTTGGTGGTCACCGCCGCCGCCATCGCCACCGGGTTGGCTGCCCATTTCCCGCTAGAAAAAATCCTCGCGCCCACTGCGACCAGCACGTTGGTGCGCAAGCCCGCCGTGCGCTGGCGGTACTGGCGCTCGAAGCCGATCAAGCCACCGAGGATAAACGCCGCGGTAAGGCTGACCACGGTATCGATCAGGGAGTTGAGGTTGATGTTGTTGATTGCCTGCATAAAAAACCCCATGAATGCTGCGGCAAATTCCCCCCCTTGGACCCGCAGGAAGCCGGGTCCAGGAGCGTTTGATACCGCGTGTTATTGCCAGCCAAACTTGCGGATGTAGTAGCCCTTCACCGCCTGGGTCAACGCCATGTACGCCAACAGAATCAAGGGCAGGAACACAAAGTACAGCGACGGCAGCGCCTGCAGTTTGAAGTAGTGCGCCAGCGGCCCCATCGGCAGGAAAATCCCCACGGCCATGATCACGCCCGTCATCACCATCAACGGCATCGCCGCACGGCTTTGCAGGAATGGGATTTTCGGGGTGCGGATCATGTGCACGATCAGCGTCTGGGTCAGCAGCCCCACCACGAACCAGCCCGACTGGAACAGGGTCTGGTGGTCCGGCGTGTTGGCATCGAACACATACCACATGAGTGCGAACGTGGTGATGTCGAAGATCGAACTGATCGGCCCGAAAAACAGCATGAAACGGCCCACGTCCCCCGGTTGCCAGCGTTGCGGCTTGGCGAGCATTTCTTCATCGACGTTATCGAATGGAATCGCGATCTGCGAAATGTCGTACAACAGGTTTTGCACCAGCAGGTGCATGGGCAGCATCGGCAGGAACGGAATGAACGCACTGGCGACCAACACCGAAAACACGTTGCCGAAGTTAGAGCTGGCGGTCATCTTGATGTACTTGAGCATGTTGGCGAAGGTGCGCCGGCCTTCAAGCACGCCCTCCTCCAGGATCATCAGGCTCTTTTCCAACAGGATGATGTCAGCCGCTTCCTTGGCGATGTCCACCGCGCTGTCCACTGAAATACCGATATCGGCAGTGCGCAGCGCCGGTGCGTCGTTGATCCCGTCGCCCATGAAGCCCACCACATGGCCGTTGGCCTTGAGCAGGCGCACGATGCGCTCCTTGTGCGACGGCGTCAGCCTGGCGAACACGTTGGTGGTTTCCACGGCCTTGGCCAACTCGGCGTCGGTCATGTCCTCGATGTCGTTACCCATCAGCAGGCCTTGCTGCTCCAGGCCCACTTCGCGGCAGATCTTGGCGGTGACCAGTTCGTTATCGCCCGTCAGCACTTTGACGGTCACACCGTGGGCTTTCAGGGCCTTGAGGGCAGGCGCGGTGCTTTCCTTCGGTGGATCGAGGAAGGCGACGTAACCGATCAGCGTCAGGTTGTTCTCATCTGCCAGGCTGTAGGTATCGCGCCCGTCGGACATCGGCTGCGCGGCGACCGCGACCACCCGCAAGCCTTCTTCGTTGAAGGCCGCGGTCACTTGGCGGATGCGCGCCAGCAACTCATCGGTCAGCGCTTCATTGGTGTCGCCGTGGCGCACCCGGCCGCACACCGACAAAATCTCCTCCACCGCGCCTTTACAGATCAACAGGTGCGGCTGGCCTTGCTCGGCCACCACCACCGACATCCGGCGACGGTTGAAGTCGAACGGGATCTCATCGACCTTCTGGAACGCGGTGGCGACTTTCAGCTCGCGATGCACCTCCACATGCTCCAGCACCGCCACGTCCAGCAGGTTTTTCAGGCCGGTCTGGTAGTAACTGTTGAGGTAGGCCATTTCCAGCACGTCGTCGGATTCTTCGCCCCACACGTCCACATGGCGCGCCAGGAAAATCTTGTCCTGGGTCAGCGTGCCGGTCTTGTCCGTACACAGCACGTCCATGGCACCGAAGTTCTGGATCGCGTCCAGGCGCTTGACGATGACCTTCTTGCGCGACAGAAACACCGCGCCCTTGGCCAACGTCGAGGTGACGATCATCGGCAGCATTTCCGGGGTCAGGCCCACGGCAATCGACAGCGCGAACAGCAGCGCCTCGGTCCAGTCGCCCTTGGTGAACCCGTTGATGAACAGCACCAGCGGCGCCATCACGAACATGAAGCGGATCAGCAGCCAGCTGACTTTGTTGACGCCATGCTGAAACGAGGTGGTCGCACGGTCAGTGGCCGTGACGCGCTGCGCCAACGCGCCGAAATAGGTGCTGTTGCCAGTGGTCAGGATCACCGCCGTCGCCGCGCCGGACACCACGTTGGTGCCCATGAACAGGATGTTTTCCAGGTCCAGCGGGTTACGCGTCTTGGCGTCCTGCTGCTGAGCGAACTTCTCCACCGGCATCGATTCGCCGGTCATTGCCGCCTGACTGACAAACAGGTCCTTGGCGTTGAGCACGCGGCAGTCGGCGGGGATCATGTCGCCGGCCGACAGCACGACCAGGTCGCCCGGCACCAGTTGCTTGATCGGCAGTTCGATGGGTTTGCCTGCCTCGCGACGCAACACCGTCGCGGTGTTGCTTACCATGGCCTTGAGCGCATCGGCAGCCTTGTTCGACTTGGCCTCCTGCCAGAACCGCAGCAGGGTCGACAGCACCACCATGGAAAAAATCACCGTGGCGGCCTTCATGTCTTCGGTCAGCCAGGAGATTACCGCCAGCAAGGTCAGCAGCAGGTTGAAGGGGTTTTTGTAGCAGTGCCACACATGCACCCACCAGGGCAGCGGCTGCTCATGCTCGACTTCATTGAGGCCGTATTGCTCCCGCAGCGCGTCGGCTTCCTGGGCGTTCAAGCCTTCGGCATGACTGCCCAGGGTGCCCAGCAGTTGCTCCGAGCTACTGTTGGCGGCGACCACCAGGGTCTGTGCCAGGGTCGGCGGGACTTCGCGGCTGACGCTGGCGTCGGTGACGCTGTCGAGCAGTGCCAGGCGACGGAAATGCCGGGCGATATGCCGGGTCCGTAGGAAGCCGGCGAAGAACTCTTTCAACAGAGTGAAGTTCATGGTGTTACTCCTGCGCGAGGAAACCGTCGTGCAGGTACGGCCAGCTAAACCGCGCCCGATTAAGAAGGCACAGCCAGCCGGGCCCGCCTGCCGCAAAAAGGCAGGCGCGTCCGTAGCAGCCTGAGGTGAGTCAGGTGCTGGTCAGCGTCGATGAGAGGGGATCAAGACAGGCGCCAGAACTGGTCGCTGCCGGGATGCCGCTTCTCGCTGTTTGGCGAGATAACGGCATCGGAAGAATGCGCGTTACCTTGCCAAGTCTGTGCCGGTTACCGAAACCGGCCGACAACTGTCACTTGAACAAGTACCCACTGAGGGTCTCCGCTATTGATGAAAACGCGCGAAGCTTACGCCCCGACTACAGGAGAGTAAACCGCAGGAAAGTACATACATGATGAATAGAAGGATTCTTCAGGATGGGTTCAGGAACCCCTATCTTGAAGCCCTCCGACGCTTAAATGTGGGAGGGGTATATCCGCAGCTAAGGTGCAACGGGTCGATCTCGCGGCACCTGCCTCAAGTAATCATCCACCTGCCCACCCGCCAGCGCCTTGACCTGAATCGACACCGTATTGAGCTGCCGCCCCATCCTGATCCCCTCGCGAGTACGCACCGGCACATAGCCCAGTTTGGGCCAGAAGCGCTCAGCCTTGCGATTGCCGACCACCACCGTCAGGCGCAGCCACGCGGCCCCCTGCCTGACGGCCCATGCTTCGAGGTCTGCATGCAGCCGCTGCGCCAGCCCGCTGCCATGCAGGCGCGTATCCACCAGCAACAAGCCGATATGCCACACCCCGGTCGCGAGCAAATCCGCCGCAATATTCACCACGGCAACCAGTTGCTGTTCGCTATCGCGATAGCCCAGCCAGTACATCCGGCTGCAACACCAGCCTGCCGGCAACTGACCCTGTAATTCCTCGCGAGCTTCGGTCGGCGTGGCCGGTTCACCATTCACCGCCAGGAAGTACCCCGGCGACCGGTCAAAAAACCCCTGCAGCTCGGCTGCATCAGCGCCCAGCAGCTCAACCACCGCGACGCCCTCGATGGAACAGCCAGGTAACGCGTGCAAATCAACGTCCATGTTCAGCCGCCCTCAATCATCGCGCGTCAGCACTTCCAGCAATTCAATTTCAAAGCGCAAAGGGCTGTTGGGCTTGATATGCGCACCCATCGAGCGCTCGCCATACGCCAGGTGCGCCGGCACGAACAATGTGCGCACGCCGCCAACTTGCATGCCCATTAACCCAAGATCCCAGCCCTTGATCACCCGGCCCGTTCCAATCACACACTGAAACGGCTTGCCCCGTTCCCAAGACGAATCGAACACCGTGCCGTCTTCGAGGGTGCCGGTGTATTGGGTGGTGATCAACGCCCCCTTGACCACGGCCTTGCCGGTGCCTGGGCGGATATCGGTGATCTGGAGTTGTTCGTCGCTCATGGGGGGGACTCTCGTTGACTGCGCAAAGGCTGGGTTTTCCCAGAATCAGCGGGGTTTGGCAAGTGTAGGAAGCGTCGGATCAATGACATTTCTCTTTAACCTGCGGGGCGTTTCCGCCGGCTGGGCAGCACCTCGCGCACAGGCGCTATTTCGAGATCGCACTCGGTGAACATAATCGGGGGGGGGGGCGATAAATCGAACGCTGGAGTACATGCAGTCCCGTTCGTCCAGCAAGAGCCTCCATTGGAGGGGGGGAGCAGGTCCCATTATCGTCGTTCGTCATACATCGCCCTAGTTGATTGACTCGCACCTACGAAAGACCGCGAACCACCCTAATCGAAAATCACATTCTGCTTATTTCCTGTCTCGAGTATTCAAGCTCAACCTATAGAACACCAATCAGCACTGAATAGGGAAAACAGTATGACCATAGGATCTGACTTTAACTATCCCGCGGATATAGCGCAACAGCATCAACGAGGCAAGCGATCCAGCACTAACCACTGGAAAGCTAGATTCCCTAACCCGCCAGACTTATGCTTTGACTATCGCACCCTGGTAGAGCAAAAAAATGGAGTCGCCATAGCGACTGAAACCAATCATAAAATCGGCATCATAGGTGCTGGCATTACAGGTTTAACGAGCGCACGGGAGCTACATAGATGTGGTTTCACAAACATAACTTTACTCGAAAAATCAACGCGCATTGGTGGCAGACATTTCACAGCGCTCGGGAGCAATAACACCAGCACTGTTGGCAGGCCGCCTTTTGAAATGGGTGCAATGAGGATGCCTTTTTTCAACAAATCAAATGAGTCACCCAAAGACGGGCGCTCACTCATGGCCTATTACGCTAGCGAATTTAATCTGACTCACTCAAATTTCCCAAACCCTGGTAGCCCTACGGTTCGATCAACTGGAATATATCTGCGGGAAGGCAGTATAGATGGAAACAGCCAGCCAACAATGCTGATCTGGAAAAATATCGACGGAAAAACTCCGCCGCCTGGCGATACCCTAGGAGCAGTTTTTGCAAAATGGAAAACATTCGCCGAACGTATGACCATGAAAGTCAGCGAGCACTATGGCACTGAGCTCTGGGAAAGTATGTGGTCAGCCATAGTTAAAAAATACGAAGGCATTTCATTTCGTGATTTAGTTAAAATGCCAACCATAGATACGTGGTATCAAGGTGACCCTGGTCATTTCGGCGGGATGGGCATGACTGCAGATGAGTCTGCTGTTTTTTACTCCATCGGAATTGGAGATGGCAGTTGGGGGGCATTCTATGACGTCTGCTCGCTTTACCCACTACGCACAGCTATATTTGGATTCAGCAGTCACCTACAGTTGATCCATGGACGGGTAAATGCGGATGGTGCCCCCATAGCTTCACCGTACTTGAACGCAATAGAAACCGTGGATTCGAAAGGGCTTAAATTCAACAAGCCAAATTACATTGGACTTGGCGCTTTGGCGGAATCTCTGCTTTTCATAAAGCCAAATGAGACCCGCGAATCATTATACGAGCATTTGGTTAATCGTGAATCTGGATTGATCACCAATAGTTCAGTAACAAAACTAAAAAAGCTTACCAATGGAAAAATACGAGTACATTATGACTGGAACACTTCACTGCCAGAAATGACGGAGAAGCATTTCATCGACTTTGACTCCGTGATAGTGACGCTCCCATCCTGGCTGATAGAGACACAAATTTTACTAGAGGGATTCAATCATGAAATACTTCCTTTCGAAATAATAGCAGCCTATAAAACCGCTCACTGGGAAACCAGTTGCAAGGTATACGCCCCACTTAAAAAAACCTTTCTCTCAAATAACAACACCATTCCTCAAGCCATAGTAACTGACAGCTTCATACATGACGTTTACACCTATCGCTACAATGACAATAGCGCTTACGATTGCATCCTACTCAGCTACACTTGGGAAGATGACGCAACAAAGCTATCGCTATTCAGCGACAACGAACTTGTCGACAAATGCATAGAAGAGCTCGACAGAATCCTCTTAAAGTCAACAAACATAAGGCAAAAAATATCCCCCTATATAGGACGGAAACAGGCAGTCGTTCAACGATGGATGAATGACAAAAACTCGCTTGGCTGTGCGAAACTTTACCGGCCCGGCACCTATTATGACGCTGTGAGCCTGATGAAATACAACAGAGACTTTTCTCACAAGTCGGGGCTTTATTTTTCCGGCGAGTCTTTCTCTGTGGATGCAGGCTGGACTGAACCCTGCTTCAGGGGCGCCATTGATGCAGTGATCAATATCTGCAGTAAAACCCACTCAAAATTTAATGGCGGCTTTAGCATGCAAGACTACCCTGAATTTCAAATCGAAAACTAACAAAGCCAGAGAGATGGACTACAACACAACAAGAATCATCTGACTTCCAATTAAACATTTTATCGCCTCTTATAAACATTCAACCACCCCGGTTGCATAACAATAAGAGGTCACATCCATGAGCGAACCAACAAGCCCCGCCCGCATCGCAGTCATTCAACTTGACCCCCAGGTTGGCATGGCAAATCGAGCCGATAATCTGCGTCAAAGTCTTGCACTCGCCACCGAAGCCGCAAAAGGCGGTGCCACTCTGATCGTGCTGCCTGAGCTTTCCAATTGCGGATATTTTTTCAGCAGTCGTCAGGATGCCTTTGATCACTCCGAGGCGGTTCCAGACGGTGTCAGTGTGCGGGCTTGGATAGACTTTGCCTGCAGCCATCAGGTGTACCTGGTAGCCGGTCTGAGCGAGATAGACAATCGCCAGTTGTTCAATACCGCCGTGCTGCTCGGCCCCAGTGGGTTTATCGGCAAGTACCGCAAAGCTCATTTGTGGAATTTAGAAAAGCTTTGGTTCACTCCTGGCGATACAGGCTTCCCTGTGTTTGAAACGCCGATCGGTCGAATCGGTCTACTGATCTGCTGGGACATTTGGTTCCCAGAGGTGCCGCGCATTCTCAGCCAGCAAGGCGCCGATATCATTTGTAGCCTGAACAACTGGGTGTGGACACCGCCGCCGCTGTTCGATGAGGCTGGCAAATGCATGGCGTCATACCTGACGATGACCGCCGCCCATGTAAACAACGTGTTCATCGCTGCCGCCAGCCGCGTTGGCGAAGAACGGGGTGCCCGTTACCTCGGATGTTCGTTAATTGCCGGGACCAATGGCTGGCCAATCGGCGCAGTGGCTTCGGCCGACCACCAGGAAATTCTGTTTGCCGACGTCGATATCACCAGCGCCCGTAGCGCACCAATCTGGAACAACCTTAACGATCTGCATCGCGACCGACGCAACGATCTCTACGATCAGATGCTCGGATATTCGCAACATCCTGCTCTACCGCGCTAACCGGAGGGCACATCATGGAAACTCTATTTGCCAAGACATCACCTCTGCGTTCCCGCGCGGATATCACGGTTCTAACACTTGGGTTTATCAGCATATTGCTGGTGCTTTGGGTTGCAATTAGTCATCGGGGTTCCTGGCCGGGATATAGCGAGATGGTTGCGAGCCTGCCTAGTTCTACCGCCTGGTTACGCTGGGTGCTGGGGGATATCAGCGAAGTTGCCTTTTATAAACATGAGCTTGCTTCTCTCGGCCTGCTAAGCGGTGCATACATGGCCTGGTGGGCGAGCAAGCGCGGAAAATCGTGGCAAGGCTTTTCCATTTCCTACGGAACAGGATTGTGGCCTTGGCTCGTGACCAGTTCGTTGTTGGGGCTGCTACTGAGCAACTTGCTGTGGGGTTGGACCGTAACTGCCGGGACATGGCAACCGACATTCGCAGCATTCGTTTCACTGCCGGCGGCGATGGTGCTGATGTTCGGCGGCGGTTGGAAGGTAACGCTCAATGGTGCAGTGCTGGGGGCGTTGCTGGTGACGCCAATGTGCTTGTTGATCGTGAACTTCGTTTGCGCACCGTTCGGGTTGCCTGTGGTGATCGGCAATGTGCTCGGCATGGCCGCTGGTAGCGTCATCGCGTTTGAAATTTGTCGTCGGCTGCCCTCGCTGGTACGTTCGGACTACATAGCACCAGTCAAACCAATGCCTGCCAAACCGCCCACCTATGGTGTGGTCTGGAGCCTGCGTCGGGTGCTGGCGGACTTTTCAGAAGCACCTTTTTTCGGGAATGAACTCGCTAGTCTTGGGCTACTGGCAGGTGTGTTACTGGCGTATGCTCTGAATCCCATCAGTCCGGCTTATGGATCAGGCTTGCTTATAAACCTTATAGGTGCGCAGGCATTGACGTCAGCAATCGGTGTGGTGATCTGGCGATATCAGTGGATCAAAAAGGGCTGGTATCCGACCTATGTTCCATTGGTGTCAGTGGTTCCTGCCGCCGTGTTGACTTATGGAGGTAGCTGGATGGTTATGGGCTCTAGTGCACTCCTGGGGGCATTGATCGCACCGCCGTTAGCCTGCGCAATTGCAGGGCGGTTGCCCGCACATTTTCATCCTTACATAGGCAATGTGATCGCAATGGCGATGAGCACACTATTGGTGGTACCGCTGGTGGGCTGGTTAGCCTCAGAGTAAAGATTTTCCCCATGCTACATTCCTCATGTAGCGTGGGAACGATCAAAAAACTCCACCTCATAATCATTGCCAAAACCTGCTTCCCCTCCCGTACTCAAATCATTCCGGTACCGCACTTGGTGAACATGGCCTGTGTGATGGTCGACCATTCGCCGGAGTGCATGCAACCGCGCTGAACCAAGGGGACGCGTTGTGATGAGGGACGATTGCCTCACCACAACAAAAGCAATCACCGCCTCAAAGCTCAAGGCCGGATAGTAAGGTTTTGTCGCGAGAGAGCAGACCTAGTGTCTGCAATACGTCATTGACGGCGCCGACAACGCCCACATTTTTAGGCTGGGGCTTCCCATCGACAACATCCTTCAACGCTGTCAAAAACTCCACCCGGCCCGAATCGACCTTATCGGATTTGCTGTCCTTGGATGAGATACGGCACTGGGCAGTATTAATCTCTTTATCAAGGTAAGCGCTAAATTCAGACTTTTTCATTGTCAGTTTCCTTCTTCAACAATGCGTGAGGGCACACGCAGCAGCTTAAGAAGCTCACTGCATCTTGCCTACTGTCAGAGTTCACAGGTCTGTACCAGTTGCCGGGTGTCGCTCTCACAACCAATGCCAAAACCGGCTCCAAAACCCGCGCCCCAAGTCATTCTTGCAACCCGCATATTGCTGCGCATACAACTGCGAGCGGGCCTGCACTTTGCTGGCCACGGGAGGTAGCCAGGCTTTGCCGGCGTAGGTGCGCTGGCGATAGCCGCCCCAGCCTTCGTGGTAATTCAGGTATTGGCCGTAGGCGTCGTACTTGTACACACCGTTGAGGGTGTAGGTCTTGTCCATGTACCAACCGACGAAGTCGATGGCGTCGTCGAAGTCCTGGCGACTGGCACCGCTGCGGCCGGTGCTTTTGCGGTAGTCGTTCCACACTTCATCCTTGGCCTGGGCGTAGCCGGCGGCGGTGGAGACGCGGCCCCAGGGGATGATCCACAACAGGTAGTTGCGCGGGGCCTTGGCGTCCTGCCGGAAGGCCGACTCCTGGTACATGATGGCGAACGGCAACTGGATCGGCACACCCCAGCGCTTTTGGGTAACTTGGGCGGCGTCGTACCAGTCCGCCTTTTCGCGAAAGATGCCGCAGAGGTCGTTGGGCGTGCGTGGCGGCGAGGTGCCGCAGGCCGCCAGTAGAGAAGTGAGTATTAACAATCCGACGGCTTTGCCTGCGCTCAAGATGCACCTATGCGGGATACGCTAAAAAGGCCGGCATCTTACGCCTTCAATGCGGCCGGTGGAAAAACAGCATCGCCAACGTGTGCCAGGTCGCACGGCACTATTGTTCTGCACTATCCCAAAGCCCGGGTGTCGTAACTCCCATGCGCCCATTCCCCGGAGAAACCATGAGCCAGGACGTCCTCGCCAAAGAAACCAATCGCCGCCAATTGCAGCAGATCATCTCCGGGTTGTCCGACGGAGTGATCTTGGCCGAGGTCGACCAGACCATCCTCTGGGCCAACGAAGCCGCGCTGAGCATGCACGGGGTCAGTGCGGTCGAGCACCTGGGCGCGAACAATCAGGCGTATGCCGAGCGGTTCGCCTTGCGTTATCGCAATAACCACCCGCTGTTGCTGGACAGCTACCCCCTCAGTCGTTTGGCGGCCGGCGAAGAGTTCAGCGACGTGGTCGTGGAAGTCACGTCCACCGGCGACGGCGAGCGCAGTTGGGTCCATCGCCTACGCAGCCTGGTGCTGACCGATTCACGCGGTGAACCGGAGTTGCTGGTGTTGATCCTCAGCGACGCCACCGAATGGGCGAGCGCCGAGCAGCGCTTCGAGAAGACGTTCAACGCCAACCCCGCCCCCGCCGTGATCTGCCGCCTCAGCGACCTGCGCTATATCAAGGTCAACCAGGGCTTTCTGGAGATGACCGGCTTCAACCGCGACCAGGTGATCGGCCGTTCGGTGTACGAACTCGACGTGCTGGAACACGCCGAGCGCAAGGACCTGGCCATCCAGCGCCTGGCCGAGGGCGCGACCATCCCGCAGATGCAGGCCGAATTGAGATTGCCCGAGGGCGGCAGCAAGTTGGTGATCGTGGCCGGCCAGCCGTTGGACATGAACGAGGAAGACTGCATGTTGTTTTCCTTCACCGACCTGGAGCCTCGGCGCAAGGCGGAAATCGCCCTGCGCCAGAGTGAGGAGCGCTTCGCCAAGTCGTTCCGCCTTTCGCCCGTGCCGACCCTGGTGTGCAGCGCCGCCAACCAGCAAGTGGTGGATATCAACGAAGCCTTCATGAACATGACCGGCTACACCAGCGAAGAGCTGATCGGCAAAGCCATCGAAGACATCAACTTCATCGACAGCGTCCAGGCCTGCGCGCAGTTGTTCGCCACCCTAAAAAAAGCCGGCAACCTCGACGGGCTGGATCTGAAGGTGCGCAAGAAAGGCAATGAGGTGATCGACTGCGTGGTGTCTGCCGATACCGTAAGCATCCAGGATGTGCCCTGCTACCTGCTGGTACTGATGAACATCACCGAACGCAAACGCTCGGAACTGGAGCTGGTGGCGGCCATCGAGGAAGTGATGCAGGACGCCTCCTGGTTCAGCCAGACCCTGATCGAAAAACTGGCCAACGCCAAAAGCGTCAACCGCCCCAACGTGCCGGGCATTGCCTTCACCGACCTCACCGCCCGCGAGCGCGATGTGCTGGGTTTGATTTGCGAAGGCCTGGCCGACAAAGAGATCGCCTCGCGCCTGAAGCTGGCGCCCAACACAGTGCGCAACCATGTGGCCACGGTGTATTCCAAACTGGGGGTGCATAGCCGTAGTGCGGCGATCGTCTGGGCCCGTGAACGCGGGCTGTTCGCCGGTGAATTGCGCCTTAAAAACAAACGTTGAACGTGCAAATGCACTAGTGCGGCTAGTGCGAATTCGCCTTATTGCATGTCGGTGTAATGCTTAACCTTCCGGAGGTGGACACAGGGTTTCGAGGCTGTGTCGTCCTACTCGACACCCGGAAGGAATTAGCATGTTTACCCTGTCTCAACTGCGAAATTGCATCGAAGAAGGCCTATCGCCGCTGACCTGCGAATTCACCTTGTGCCGCGACGCCTCGCTGACCCTCAAAGTCTTCGACGCCGAAACCGGCCGCGTCGACCTGGTAGTCACAGGGATCAGCAACAAACAGCTGCAGACCCCACAAGAAGTGGACAAGATGGTCGAAGAGTTACGCTACGAGTTGCAAAGCAACCACCTGGGCAAACTCACCCTGGATGACTTGCCTTCAGCCTCGCACCCATGAAATAGAACACCCCGCCACCGATGATAAACGCCCCCAGCATGTAGAACATGAACGGAGCCGGCTGACTGGCCAACACCAGCCCGCACAGCACCGGCCCCAGCGCGGCGCCGAGGTTGGAAAGGTTCTGCGCCCCGTAATACATGCCACGCAGGTGGTCCGGGGCAATGCGGTCGATAAACATATACTCGGCCGGAAACACGACGATTTCCCCCACGGTAAACACCGCCATCGCCAGCACCCACCACAGCACGCTGGTGGACAGCGCAAAGCCGATCAACCCCAGCATGAACATGCTCAAGCCGAAGATCAGCCACTGGCTCAGATAACGGTGCGAGATGCGGCGACCGATCACGTATTGCAGGGCAATCACCAACACCGCGTTGGTCGTAAGCACGGCGCTGATGACCTTGTAGGTGTATTCAGCAGTGGTGGTGGTCACCAGGTATTGCGACAGATAAGCCGTGAACTGGCCGAACACCACCGCACTAAGCAAGCCGCCAACGGTGAAGCACACCAGCCGCCGATCCTTTAACAGCACGCGGCCGACGGCTAGGAACGACACCGGCTTTTGCGTGGTATCGACAGTCGCCAGCGCACGATCGCCCCAGCGCCAGTACACCAGGAAAAACCCCGCCCCCAACAGCGCCGAGAGCATAAACGGCAAGCTGATATCCAGCTTGGCCACCATCGCGCCAAAGAACGGTCCCAGCGCATAGCCGATATTGGTCAGGGTGTACTTGATGGAAAACACTTCACTGCGCCCGTCTTCCGGCAGGAGGCTGGCAAAGCCGGCTTTGATCGCAATATCGATGACCGCGTAAGCCAGGTTGATCAAGATCAGGCAGCCATAGAACGCCCAGATATTCTGCGCGAGCAGCGTGCCGATAAAGCCCACCACAAACAGCGCGCTCAAGCCCAGCAGCAACCGATAGCTGCTGATGCGATCGACGAGAAACCCGCCGTACACGCTGAGCAACGATCCGACGATCAGCGAACTGCCGATCACCAGGCCGACCTGGATGATGTCCAGGGCAAAGTGACGGGTGAGGTAGATAACCAGGTACGGAAAGGTGATCGCCTTGGCCAGCGTCAGCATCAACGTGGCGGACAGCAACAGGTTCACGGTGCGGGGGTAGTGTCTTAGTGTGGCAAGCATCCTGCTCTCATTCCATTAAGGTAACGCGACCATTGCAGCCGGTTACCTTACCCCAGGAACCTGAAAAAAAGCAGGCGTTTCCAGCGGATTATTGCGTGACCGGGGTGATCTCGAGGATGGTGCCGTTGGTGGTTTTGAGCAGCACAAACCTATTGCCGACACGGGCCCATTGGCTGTCCTCTTCGGGCTGCTTCAAGCCGCGTTTTTTCCAGTCACTGACCGCCAACTCCTTGCGCATCAGCATATCCGGCGCACGGTCGCCCTCTTTCAAGTCACGGGCATTGATGTTGGAAGGCTGCACGGTTTCCTGCGGGGTATCACCGGCCTGCACGACAACGCTGGCGGTGGACAGGCTGGCAGCGACCAGCAGGCAGGCGACGAGGGATTTGGACTTCATGGGTGCTCCTTCAAGTAATGAGGCGTACCCAGGTTCCGACCGCAGGCGTGTGGAATCATTCAGCCCAAACCCGACCTCTTGGCTTCCCTCACCTCCTGTGGCGAGGGAGCTTGCTCCCGCTGGGCTGCGCAGCAGCCCCAAAAGGCCCGACCCCGCCCCCCCCCGAAAAAACGCGGTGAATGGATAAGGACAGCTTCGCTGCCCAACGGGAGCAAGCTCCCTCGCCACAAGGGGCCATATTTATAACCACGCTGCGTCCCATAGCGGGTAATCGCCGATATGCTCGACCAGGCCCGCTCGCAAAGGGTTGGCAATGACGTAACGTGCGATGTGGATCAAGTCTTCTTCTGCGCGTGCCGCGCGGTCATGGTATCCGCTCTGCCAAAACGCGCCTTGCGTGTGACGAGCACGATTGATGGTTAACGTACTTCGCGACTTCACGCGTTTCATCACCAATGGCAACGTTGCACCTTGCAGCTCAAACAACCAGTGAAAATGATCAGGCATGATGACCCAGGCCAGTGAGTTTACGAAACCGAGATCATGAACCTGCTTGAGTTCTGCAACGAGCAACCGCCCCAAGTGAACGTTGGTAAATACCGGAGTGCGCTGATAAACGACAGCGGTCACTAAATAGGCTCGGCCTGATTCGGAGTAACGGCCACGCCGTAACAAATGAGAACTGGGCTTCTGAAGCAATCCTTGGCTCCCTTGAATGGATTAATGATCCCCTCAACCTAGCAGGCAGCCACGATAACCCTGCTCGATACCATTTCTCCATATGTCCCCAACCCCTGTGGCGAGGGAGCTTGCTCCCGCTGGGCTGCGCAGCAGCCCCAAAAGCCCCGACCCCGAACCACCCGGACAAACGCGATGAATGGATGAGGCCAGCTTCGCTGTCCAACGGGAGCAAGCTCCCTCGCCACAAGGCGTTCGCCGCAGCGCCTGCGCCAGTGCGAATAAATGCTGCTCCAACGCCATCACCCATTGCCAGCATGAAAATATTCATGTAATTTTTCATGAAATTTAACGAAATAAATTTCATGAACCAACAAGAAGAACTCGAAGCCCTCGCGATCCTGATCCACGACCTGCGCAAGTACAAGAAACTCACCCTCGCGCAATTGGCACAAAAGATCGAGCGTTCGGTGGGCTTCCTGTCTCAGGTCGAACGCGGCCTGTCACGCCCGACCGTGGCGGACCTGACCGCGATCAGTCACGCCCTTGACGTACCCACCACCTATTTCTACAGCCTGAGCAAACCCAAGGCCATCAACTGGGTGACGCGCCCCAACGAGCGGCGCACGGTGTATTACGCCAATGGCATCACCGACATCCTGGTCTCCCCCAGTATGAACGGCGCATTTTCGATGCTCGACAGCCTGCTGGCCCCCGGCGCCAACAGCGGTGAGCAGACCATGAGCGACCGCGCCGAGCAGGCCGGTTTTGTACTGGAGGGTGAGTTGACGCTGTGGCGGGAAGGTGAAGCCGATTCGGTCACCCTGCGCCAAGGCGACAGCTTCCACCTGGCCAGTTTCGCCCGCTGCCGCTACGCCAACCTGACCGAACTGCCCGCCCGCGTGCTGTGGGTTTACAACTAGGAGCTACACCCGTGAAAAGCCATTCATCCACGCTGCTGGCCGAAGTACGGAGCTTTCGCCAGAACCACCCCGACGTGCGTTACGTTGACCTGATCGCCCTGGACATCCCCGGGCATTTCTACGGCAAGCGCTACCCGGTGGAGATGCTGGAAAAAGTCGCCGCCGGCGGCCCGTTGAAGCTGCCGCAGAACGCCGTGCTGCTGGGGGTTCAGGGCGGGCTGTTCAAGATCGGTGACTACTGCTTCAACGACGGCGACCCAGATGCCAACCGCCGTCTGGTGCCCGGCACGCTCATGCCGGTGAGCTGGGAATCGCAGCCACTGGGCCAGATGCTGATCACCTCGGACGGCACCGAAGCGCCTATCGAATTCGAACCGCGGGAAGTATTGGCCAAGGTCCTGGAACGCCTGTACCACAAGGGCATTCATCCGGTGGTGGCCTTCGAACTGGAGTTTTACCTGTTCGACAAGAAGCTCGACAACGGTCTGCCGCAATTCGCCCGCGACCCGTTGAGTGAAGACGCCGACGACCAGCCCAACCTGCATATCGAGCGACTGTCGCGCTTCGGCGAGGTGCTCGACGATATGGCGCAAACCGCCAAGGACCAAGGCATCGACATCACGGTGATCACCGCCGAACTCGGCCCCGGCCAGTTCGAGATCAACTTCGGCCACTTGGACGATGGCCTGCGCGCCGCCGACTGGGCCGCCCTGTTCTGCCGCAGCACCCGTGGCGTAGCGCTAAAACACGGCTACCGCGCCAGCTTCATGGCCAAGCCCTACCTGCAATTCCCCGGCAGCGGCATGCACGTGCATGTCAGCCTGTACGACGGCGCCGGCAACAACTTGCTCGCCGCCCATCAACAGCGGCCCCTGCGCCACGCCGTGGCCGGTTGCCTGGAGCTGTTGCCGCATTGCATGCCGATCTTCTCGCCGAACCACAACGCCTTCCGCCGCCTGGGCGGTACGGTCAACGCAGCCACCCGTGCGAGCTGGGGCTTTGAAGACCGCGATGCGTGCGTGCGCATCCCGGAGTCCGACCCGCGCAACCTGCGCATCGAACACCGCCTGGCCAGCGCCGATGCCAACCCCTATCTGGTGTTGGCGGCGATTCTGGCGGGGTTGGAGCACGGGCTTGAAGCCCAGCGCGAACCCATCGCCCCACTGAACGACGACCGCAACAGCGGCACCGACTTCCCCCTGGAAATGCTCGAGGCCGTGCGCGCCATGCAACATCAAGCGGTATTGCGCGATAAACTGGGCGCAGAATTTGTCGACGTGTACTGCGAGAACAAACGCCAGGACCACTTGGCGTTTCAACAGGAGATCAACACGCGGGAATACCGCTGGTTTCTCTAACCCCCCTGGAATCACCGATGACCGACCAAAGCGCCCCGGCCCTCAAGGAAATCTTCAACCTCGAACGCCTGCAACACATCGCCACCGAGATGACGGCGGTGTACCCGGCGTTCGACGCCAAGGGGTTTCTCAAGCACGCCAAGGCCGGGCTGGCCGAGTTGTCGGTGATGCAGCGCATGGCGCGGGTCAGCGACAGCCTGCATGCGGTGATCCCGCTGGATTACCCGCAGACCCTCAAGCTGCTCTATGCGCTCGCACCGCGCTTGAACAGCGGGTTTGTCAGCCTGTTCCTGCCGCACTACGTGGCGAGTCATGGTCGGGATGACTTCGAGCGTTCCATGGCTGCACTCAAATACTTCACGACCTTTGGTTCCTCCGAATTCGCGATCCGGCACTTCTTGCTGCACGACTTCCAACGCACCCTGGCAGTGATGCAAGAGTGGTCGCTGGATGACAACGACCACGTGCGCCGCCTCGCCAGCGAAGGCTCGCGACCGCGACTGCCGTGGTCATTTCGCCTGGCCGACGTGCAGGCCAACCCCGCGCTGTGCGCGTCGATCCTCGACAGCCTCAAGGCCGACAGCAGCCTGTATGTGCGCAAGTCCGTGGCCAACCACCTCAACGACATCACCAAGGACCACCCCGATTGGGTGCTCAGCCTGATCGAAGGCTGGTCGCTGGATAACCCGCACACTGCGTGGATCGCGCGCCATGCGCTGCGCAGCTTGATCAAGCAAGGCAACACCCGCGCGCTGACGATCATCGGCGCAGGAGCCAAGGCCGAGGTCAAGATTCATCACCTGCGCGTCACCCCGGCGGTGATCAAACTGGGGGAGCGGATCAACCTGACCTTCAGCCTCGAATCCACCGCCGCTGCGCCACAGAAACTGGTGGTGGACTACGCCATCGACTATGTAAAAAGCGCCGGCCACAGCGCGGCCAAAGTGTTCAAGCTCAAGGCCTTTACCCTTGGCGCAGGCGAGCACCAGCGCATCAGCCGCGAACAACATATCCGTGAACTGACCACGCGCAAGCACTACCCCGGCAAGCACGCAGTGCATGTGCTGGTGAATGGGGAACGGTTGGGCAGTGCGGAATTCGAACTGCGCGATTGACTCGGTTCAAGCAACACCACAGATCCAATGTGGGAGAGGGCTTGCTCCCGATAGCGGTGAATCAGTCATGCATGTTTTGGCTGACACACTGCTATCGGGGGCAAGCCCCCTCCCACATTTGGATCTCCATAGATCAGATAGACCCTGATCTGCTTTTGCTCTTGCTTGGCCTTATAGCCGACCTGATCTTGGAAGCTGAATCCGGTCAACAGTGTGGGAGGGGCGGTGCGACGATTCGACTTGCTCCCGATAGCGGTGCTTCAGTCATGCATGTTTTGGCTGACACACTGCTATCGGGAGCAAGCCCCCTCGCACATTTTTGATCCGGTTTCTTCAGGTGGACTCGCCGAGCAACAGCGGCTGCTCACGCGCGCACAACTCCACCACGTAATCCCACAGCACCCGCAGCCGCACCGACTTGTGCAGTTCCCTGCGCGAGCTGATCCAATAACTGCGCTCAATCCCCTCCCCCGGCAGCAACGACACCAACTCCGTGTCACTGGCCGCCATAAAGCACGGCAACACAGCAATCCCCAGGCCGGAACGTGCTGCCTGGTGCTGGGCGATCACACTGGTGCTGTGGAACACCACCTTGGGGTTGCGACAGAAACTGCTGAGGAATTTCAGTTCCTGGCTGAACAGCAGGTCATCGACGTAATCGATCCAGGCATGGCCGGCGAGGTCTTCACGTTTTTCAATCGGCGGATTGCGCGCCAGATAAGCGCGGCTGGCGTAGAGCGCCAGGCGATAGTCGGTGAGTTTGCGCGTGACCAGTTGATCGACGCTGGGACGTTCGAGGTGGATGCTGATTTCGGCTTCGCGGTTGAGGATGCTGACGAAACGCGGCACGGCCACCAGCTCCACTTCCAACCCCGGATAGCGCTCAAACAACCCGCCCATGCGGCTGGCGAGAAACATCACGCCCAGCCCTTCGGCCACGCCCAGGCGGATCTTGCCCAGGGGTGCGGCGGTGTGGGTCAGTTCGTCTTCGGCCAGCAGCGCGACGTTTTCCATGGCTTCGGCATGTTTGAGCAGGGCCTCGCCGGACGGCGTCAACTCATAGCCGTGGGCGTGCTGCACGAACAACGCGGTGCCGAGGCTTTTCTCAATGGCCTCGATATGCCGCGCCACGGTGGCGTGGGTGGTTTTCAGGCGTTGCGCGGCGGTGAGCAGGCGGCCGCTGCGCTGCAACTCGAGAAAATACCGCAGGTCATTCCAGTCGAACATAGCGCCTCCAATCCGTGAGCCTGGGCCGCACTGTTTAAAAACGCACAGCGGCTGGGTAAAAACTAACATTTTTAAGACGAAAACTAACAACTAGGATGGAGCCAATAAGAAAAACAAGCGAGACCTCAGATGCCCACTGCAACTGCTGAATACGATTACATCGTCGTAGGCGCCGGCCCCGCAGGCTGCCTGCTGGCCAATCGACTGTCCGCCAACCCCGCCCACCGTGTGCTGTTGCTTGAAGCCGGTGGACGCGACAACTACCCCTGGATTCATATCCCCGTCGGCTACCTGTTCTGCATCGGCAACCCACGCACCGATTGGTGCTTCAAGACTGAAGCCCAGGCCGGCCTGCAAGGCCGTGCCCTGAGTTACCCACGGGGCAAGGTGCTCGGCGGTTGTTCGTCGATCAACGGCATGATCTACATGCGCGGCCAGGCCCAGGATTACGACGGCTGGGCAGCCGAAGGTAACGCCGGCTGGGCGTGGAAAGACGTGCTGCCGCTGTTCAAGCAAAGCGAAAACCATTTTGCCGGCGGTTCGGAATTTCACAGCGACGGCGGCGAATGGCGGGTTGAACAACAACGGCTGTCGTGGCCGATTCTGGATGCCTTCCGTGAGGCTGCGGCCCAAAGCGGCATCGCCAACATCAGCGACTTCAACCAGGGCGATAACGAAGGCTGCGGTTACTTCCAGGTCAACCAGAAGGCCGGCGTGCGCTGGAATGCGGCCAAGGCGTTCCTCAAGCCGATCCGCCGGCGGCCGAACCTGACCGTGTTGACCGACGTGGAAGTCGACCGCGTATTGCTGGAGAACGGCCGCGCCTCGGCAGTGCTCGGGCGTCAGCACGGCCAACAGCTCAGTTGGAAGGCGCGCAAGGAAATCGTGTTGTGCGCAGGCGCGGTGGGTTCGCCTGGCATTCTGCAGCGCTCGGGGATTGGCCCGGCCAACGTGCTCAAACCGCTCGGCATTGATGTGTTGCATGAACTGCCGGGCGTCGGCGGCAACCTGCAGGACCACCTGCAACTGCGGCTGATCTACAAGCTGGAAAACGCGCGCACCCTGAACCAGATCGCGGGCTCCGTGTGGGGCAAGATGGGCATGGGCCTGCGCTACCTGTATGACCGCAGCGGCCCGCTGTCGATGGCGCCCAGCCAGCTCGGCGCGTTTGCCCGCTCGGGCCCGGAACACACCTCGGCCAACCTTGAATACCATGTGCAACCGCTGTCCCTGGAGCGCTTTGGCGAGCCGTTGCACGCGTTCCCGGCGTTTACCGCGTCGGTTTGCGACCTGCGCCCGCAAAGCCGTGGGCGTGTCGATATTCGCTCGGCCAACCCGGCGGATGCGCCGCTGATCCAGCCCAATTACCTCAGCCATCCGCAAGACCTGCGGGTGGCCGCCGATGCGATTCGCCTGACTCGACGCATCGTCGCCGCGCCGGCCCTGAGCCCGTTCAAGCCGGTGGAATACTTGCCCGGCGATGCACTGCAAACCGAAGAGCAACTGCACGAAGCCGCAGCGCGCATCGGCACGACGATTTTCCATCCGGTGGGCACCTGCCGCATGGGCAGTGACCAGGACGCGGTGGTCGACGCGCAACTGCGGGTCCACGGCGTGCCGGGGCTGCGCATCGCCGATGCCTCGATCATGCCCCGCATCACGTCCGGCAATACCTGCTCACCCACGCTGATGATCGCGGAGAAAGCCGCGCAACTGATCCTTTCGCCGAACACAAGGAGCCTTGCCCCGGAGAGAGAACTGGTCCATGCAATCTGAATAGCGGCGCCACACCTGGCGCCGACAGTGGAACAACAATAAATAATCACTGTGAGGGATACCCGATGTCAGAACATGCTCAAACCCTGAGCTCGGCGGTCAGCGCGAGCACCGGTAGCGAATCGAGAAAAGTCATCTTCGCCTCGTCCTTGGGGACGGTGTTCGAGTGGTATGACTTTTTCCTCTATGGCGCCCTCGCGGCGGTGATCAGCAAACAGTTCTTTGCCGGGGTCAACGACACCACGGCGTTTATCTTTGCCTTGATGGCCTTCGCGGCCGGCTTTGTGGTGCGCCCGTTCGGTGCGCTGGTGTTTGGTCGCCTGGGCGACATGATCGGGCGCAAGTACACGTTCCTCGTGACCATCATCCTGATGGGCGTGGCGACGTTCTGTGTCGGCCTGTTGCCGACGTATTCCAGCATCGGTATTGCCGCGCCGGTCATTCTGATCGCCCTGCGCATGCTGCAAGGCCTGGCGCTGGGCGGTGAATACGGCGGCGCAGCCACCTACGTGGCCGAACACGCCCCCGCCGGCAAGCGCGGCCTGCACACCAGTTGGATTCAATCCACCGCTACCCTGGGGTTGCTGCTGTCATTGCTGGTGGTGCTGGCCTGCCGCTACTTCACCGGTGACCAGTTCGAAGTGTGGGGCTGGCGCATTCCGTTCCTGTTTTCCATCGTGTTGCTGGGCATTTCCACCTGGATTCGCATGAGCCTGCATGAATCGCCGGCGTTCCTGAAAATGAAAGAGGAAGGCAAGGCCAGCAAGGCACCGATCCGCGAATCCTTCGGCAAGTGGGAAAACCTCAAGGTGGTGCTGATTGCGCTGTTCAGCATCAACGGCGGACAAGCGGTGACCTTTTACGCGGCACAGTTCTATGTGCTGTTCTTCCTCACGCAGTTCCTGAAGATGGACCCGGCCCTGGCCAATATGCTGCTCATCATCAGCGTGGTGATTGGGGCACCGTTCTTTATCTTCTTCGGCTGGCTGTCGGACAAGGTCGGGCGCAAGCCGGTGCTGATGCTCGGCCTGCTGCTGGCGACCGCGCTGTACTTCCCGATCTTCAAGGGCCTGGCGCACTACACCAACCCGGCGATGGACCAGGCCAGCCGCCAAGCGCCGATCACCGTGCTGGCCGACCCGGCCACCTGCACCTTCCAGTTCGACCCGGTCGGCAAGGCGCGTTTTGACAGCCCGTGCGACAAGGTCAAGACC